>CAIWDF010000291.1 GCA_903911435.1 uncultured Bacteroidota bacterium | reverse complement strand
TTCCATTCGAGTTCGAATCAGTTTCATTCGAGTTCGATTTGGTTCCATTCGAGTTCGAATCAGTTTCATTCGAGTTCGATTTGGTTCCATTCGAGTTCGAATCAGTTTCATTCGAGTTCGAATCAGTTTCATTCGAGTTCGAATTGGTTTCATTCGAGTTCGAATTGGTCTTACTTGAGTTCGATTTGCTTCAAGAGTTACTCAACAAAAAGAGGAAATTTGTCAAAATGCTAATATTCGAGCGTTTTTTGAATGGCTAAAGCTAGCTTGGCAGCGTTTGGCAACATGGTAGCCTCGAGGATTGAATTTAATGGAATGGCAGGAAGGTTTTCTGCACCAATAATTTCAACCGGTGCATCTAGCGATTCGAAACAATAGTTCGAAATGCGTCCGGCCAAAGCTTGTGCAAAACCGTTGTTGTAAGGTTCTTCGGTAAGCACAATGCATCTTCCATGTTTTCTCACGGAAGCAAAAACTGTGGCTTCGTCCAAAGGGATGATGGTTCGTAGGTCGATAATTTCTACTCTATTGGTGAATTCTTTAGCTGCATTTTTTGCCCAATACACTCCCATGCCATAGGTAATGATGGTGAGAGTGGTGTGAGCTTTCGAAGCTTCGGTTTCTTGCACCATTCTTGCTTTGCCAAGTGGGATGATGTAGTTTTCATCAGGCTCTATGGTTCGCGCATCTTCGGTACCTTTAATTTTGCTCCAATACAATCCTTTATGTTCGAGCATCACCACTGGGTTGGGGTCGTAATAGGCGGCTTTCATCAGTCCTTTCAAATCGGCACCTGTCGATGGGTAACATATTTTTATTCCTCTGATGTTGGCCAATACACTTTCTATGCTTGACGAGTGATAAGGGCCACCGCTTCCGTAAGCACCTATAGGTACTCGGATGATAGCGCTCACGGGCCATTTTCCGTTTGATAAGTAACACGAACGGCTTACTTCTGTAAATAATTGGTTCAAGCCAGGCCAAATGTAATCGGCAAATTGAACTTCTACAATGGGTTTGCAACCTGTGGCACTCATGCCAACCGTGCTACCAATGATAAATGCTTCTTGAATGGGAGTGTTGAACACACGATGGTCGCCAAAGGTTTGTGCCAAGGTAGCCGCTTCGCGGAATACTCCACCCAGTCTGCGCCCTACATCTTGTCCGTAGAGCAAACATTCGGGATGTTTAGTCATCAACTCGCGAATAGCAAATAATGCCGAATCGACCATCACTGTTTTTTCTTTGCCTACAGGTGCACGTTCGCCACTCTCCTCGGTAATAGGAGTAGGCACAAAGTCGAAGTTGAACAAATCTTCTGGACTTGGGTCTTCGGCTTTTACTGCTTCTTGAAACTCGTCCTCTACCTTTTGTTTCGCCTGTTTGTTAATCTCGTTCAACTCCTTTTCATCAAATCCTGCCACCAATAAATAGTTGCGAAGTTTAGGAAAAGGGTCGCGCATCATGGCTTCTTCCAAATCATCTCTGTACCATTCTTTCCTCACACCTGATGTATGATGATTTAATAAAGGAACTTTGGCGTGAATCAAAAATGGTCTGCGTTCTTTGCGTATAATCGCTATCACTTCTTCTATCGTAGCGAAACACTTTTCGAAATCGGTTCCATCAATGGTTCGTGTTTCAAGGCCTTTAAATCCGCGAGCATATTCTGTAGCGTCTTGCGCACGAATTTCTTTGGCATTAGCCGAAATGTCCCATTCGTTGTCTTGCACAAGATACAAGATGGGTAACTTTTTCAACACCGCCATTTGAAATGCTTCCGCCACTTCGCCTTCGGTGATGCATGCATCGCCCAACGAACAAACTGCAATTGATTTGTCGTCTTCGGGTAATAAGTTTTGTTTTTCTAAATATTGAATTCCCATTGCCACTCCTGTTGTAGGAATTGCTTGCATGCCAGTAGCTGACGACTGCATAGGGATTTTAGGCATGTCATCTCGCTTCAAGCTTGGGTGACAGTAGTAAGTACGACCACCACTAAAAGGGTCATCCTTCTTCGCCATCAGTTGTAGCATCAGTTCGTAAGGCTTTATACCTATGCCTAAAAGCAAACTATCATCACGGTAATACGCAGATAAAAAATCTTGAGGTTTCAACTGCAAGCCCATGGCTATTTGAATGGCTTCGTGTCCGCGCGATGTAGCATGAACATATTTCGAAGTTATTTCCTTGTTCGCTTCATAGAGTTCGGTCATGGCTATCGAAGTACACATCAATTCGAAAGCTTTTAGAAGCGTTTTTTCGGATACAGGGGAGTTTATTTTTCTGCTTGTTTTAGTCATAGTTTTATTGTTAGAAACATTTCGAAGTTAGAAACCACCACGAAATGGTTGGCAAACAATTTAAGGACACAAAAGTAAAATTAAATGCATGTATTTTGACATAAATTGATAATTAGTTCAATTTTAAATGAGCGAGTAAATTGATAGAACAGCCATCGTTTGATTAACGTAAAATAGCAAGTCGGTGCGAATCGAGTTTGATGAAAATAAAAAGCAAAATGGTGAACGACCAAAGCGAAGAGCCTCCATAACTAAAGAAGGGTAGAGGGATGCCAATAACAGGAGCCAAACCAATGGTCATCCCCACATTGATAGTTAAATGGAAAAAGAGAATAGACGCCACCCCATAACCATAAATCCTACTAAAGGCCGAGCGTTGCCTTTCGGCCATGAATACCAAACGAATGATGAGCGTCAACTCTAATAAGATAACAAGTGAACTACCGACAAATCCCCACTCTTCGCCCACGGTGCAGAAAATAAAATCGGTATCTTGTTCGGGCACAAAATCGTATTTGGTTTGTGTTCCATTCAAGTATCCTTTGCCTAATAAACCTCCGGAGCCAATTGCAATCTTAGCTTGATTTACATTGTATCCTTCTTTTTTAAGATTAACAGTTCCTCTTCCAAGTAATACATCTATTCTTACTTTTTGATGTGCTTCAAGGTGCTCATACACAGTGCTTGTTCCTTTTACCATTCCACAGGCTATCAATCCGATTAACGCCACCATAAATAAATTTTTAGCATTCCTTCTAATAAACAACGAAGCGAGAATGCAAAGGGAGCCGATTATCACAAACAAATAAAAATTATTTACCAATAAGGCAAGGATGAATAAAACAATAGCTAGAAAGCCAAGTAACAAATAATTAACCGACAATCCTTCGCGATAAAGAGTGAAAATAAAAGCAACAAATACAATGGCTAAGCCAGTTTCATCTTGTAGTACTTTGATGACTAGGAATGGAACACCGATAATTATAAGGGTAATGATGGTGTTTCGGTAGTCGGCAATTTTAATAAACTGGTTACTCAGGAATTTGGCAATAGCAAGGTTTGCCGCGAATTTCATGAACTCGGCTGGTTGAATACCAAAATCTCCAAATCGAAACCACGAACGGCTACCTTTTACTTCTCTTCCCAAAAAGGGGACGAGAATACAAGCAATAAGAACTATTCCGTAGAGTAGGTAAGCAAAAGCCGTGTAGAATTTTTCATCAATAATTAATATGATTAAGGCAATAAGAAGCGAAGTACCAATCCAAAGTAGTTGTTTCCCATATTTCTGAGTCATGTCAGTAATCACATGGTGATCTTCGTTATACACAGCCGAATAAATATTTAACCAACCCATTGTAATCAATAGTAAATAAAGTAGGACAGTGAACCAATCCACATCACTAAAAATACTATTGTTTTTACTACGTTCCACGTTGAGTTATTTTATTTTTTCTTTTGAGGTTTAACGTATTTCGGCTGATTGATTAAATCGGAAGTCATCATCTTTTCCTCCAATTCTTTCCTCACAATCTTTCCATTCAAATACTTCTCCATCATTAGTGTTGCAATGGGACCTGCCCAAGAGGCACCCCATCCTGCATTCTCTACCAATACGGCTATTGCAATTTTTGGATTTTGTTTTGGTGCAAATGCTACGAACACCGAATGGTCTCTTCCATGAGGGTTTTCAGCAGTTCCTGTTTTCGCACAATATTCAACGCCTTCTATTTTTAATAAATGAGCAGTTCCACTTTCGGTAACATGACTCATCCCTTCTATAACATTATTGTAGATGGTGGTATCGGTAATCATTGTGTTTTGTTTCACTTTGAAACGCTTAAGCGTGGTGTCATTTGGATTGCTGTCAATTTCTTTCACAATATGTGGAATGTAATACCATCCTTTGTTAGCAATGATGGTGACAACATTTGCATTCTGTAAAGGTGTAATACCCATTTCAGCTTGTCCAATACCAAGCGAAATAACAGTTGATGCTTTCCAGCTACCTTTCCCAAAAACACGATCGTAATATTTAATGGAAGGGATGTTTCCTCTTAATTCATTCGCTAAATCCGAATTTGTTTTTCTTCCAATGTTAAAACTAAGTGCAATATTTCTCCATGCTTCGAAAGCTTTATACATGTTCGAGTATTTTTTATTTTCAATAATGCTTTTAAAGACATATGAAAAATATGAATTGCATGAATGTCCTATTGCGTCATACAAAGCAAGTGGTGAGGGGTGAACTTCACATTTCGGGTGGCCTCCTAATGGAGCATAACCTGCTGCACATGGATACCTCGTTTCTGTGGTCAGTACACCTTCTTGTTGCCCAATCAATGATTCAACTAGTTTAAAGGTAGAACCCGGAGGATACGAAGCCATAGTTGCTCTGTTAAACAAAGGTACACGGACGGTATCTAAATATAATTTAGAAAAATTTTTATTTCTTGCTCTGCCTACCAATAAATTAGGGTCGTACGATGGACTAGAAACCAATGCAAGTATTTCGCCTGTGCTGGGCTCTATGGCCACAATACTTCCAATTTTGTTTTGCATGAGTTGTTCACCGTACAATTGCAAATCTGCATCTAATGTCGACATCAATGATTTTCCTGATTGCGCCATGGTGTCGTAAAGGCCATTCATATAACTTCCTTTTTCTCTGTTGTTCACATCCACCATCATGATGTGTAAGCCCTTTTTTCCTCTTAGTGCTTTTTCATAGGTCTTCTCCATCCCGCTGATACCAATATAATCGCCTTCGTTGTAATATGGGTCAATTTCAGTTCGTTCTTTGTCGGCTTCACCAATGTACCCTAAAAGATGAGCTGCAATCTTCATAGGGTATTTTCTGAGTGTTCGTGATTGAACTTTGAATCCTCGGAATCTATAAAGTCGTTCTTGTAAACTTGCATAATCTTGTGGAGAAAGCTGCTTTTCAAAAACTGATTCTTTTCTAGGTGAATTAGGTGCAAGCACCGCTTTCTTCATTTTCTTCAAAAACTCGACTTTGGTAATGTCAAGAAGTTTGCAAAAATCAGCGGTATCTAGGTCTTTCACCTCTTTTGGTAACACCATCAAATCGTAGGCTGCTTCATTATAAACAAGCAGTTTATGCTTTCGGTCGTAAATGTATCCACGTACAGGGAACTCTGTGTTGTATCTGAATGATTGATTTCGTGCATCTAATTTGTAGCTGTCATCAATCACTTGTATAAAAAACAGACGAATAATAAATGCAATGGCAACTAGAATAAACACTCCTAGTATGATGTATTTTCGCTCCGATAATTGACTCATTCTTCTTCCTTTTTACGGTTGAAAAGAAACTGACTTACAACAATCAGAAGTAATGTAAATAAGGAACTGATCAGCACCCTTAGCAATGTGGAAGGTGTTTCAGAGAACCTAAATATTTCAACAAAAAAAAGAATAAGGTGGTGCGAAAATACTAATATGGCTGAATAGGAGAGAAACCAAGGAATGCCTAAATACTGTATCGTTGGGTGCATACCATATTCATAACCTTCACGTGGAGAGAACCAGTTTAATACACTAGGTCGAAGGAATGACATAAAAACACAAGCGGTTGCATGCATTCCTATGGTGTCATAAAACATATCAATGGTTAATCCTAAAAATAATCCAATCAATAACAGCATCCATTTGGGTGTTTCGAAAGGCAATAGTAAAATGAAAAGTACATAAATAAATGGATTAATAAAAATCCCCAACTCAATATTTTTAATAACCAATACCTGCACAAGTACGAGTACTATAAAGCGAATAATATTTCTTAGAATAGTATTTATCACTTTTGCTTATTGATTATTTTTAGTATCAGATTCTGATTTCTTCTCGAGTTCTTCTTGCTCATCTTTCATCATATTGTTTACCACAAAGACGTGAGACAACTTTTTAAAGTCAGTAGAAAGTTTTACCTTCACTGTATAGAAATATTGACCAGATTTTCTTTCGAAATTTTCGACTGTTCCAATCATAATGTTTTCCGGAAAGGTTAATGAATAGGCAGAAGTAACGATAGTGTCACCTGCAGCTAATCGAACATGAGTAGGGATGTCATGTAGTGTAGCTGTATTGAAATTGTCTCCTTCGTCCCAAGAAAGAGGACCATAAGAACCATCTTTTTTTATCTTAGAACTTATAGTAGTTTTTGAATTCAACAATGACATCACAGTACAGAAATTTTCAGATACATCTTTGACTTGACCAACTACACCCGAACTTGTAAAAACGGCCATGTTGTTTTTTATTCCATGCTTCCATCCTTTGTCAAGCGTAAGGTAGTTGTTTCTTCGGTTGGTTGAATTGTTTACTACTTTTGCACTTGTGAAAGTATACTTTTGATGATAGGTGGTATCATTAATTGTACGAATATTGTTTGTTGTAAGCGCGAAAGAGACAAAAAGTTTTCCTCTTAATTCTGCATTCTCTTTTGCAAGTTTTTCATTAACATCTTTCAAATAAAAATACTCTTTAATGTTCGCAGATGTTTCTAAAATGGAAGCAGCGAATTGATTGGAGGAGTTCAAAAAACTAGCATGTTGATAATAGTTATTTTGAACTACAAGGTAAATGCAGAGTGATTCAAGAATAAAAAAAAGAAAAATAAAATAGTTTCTCCAAATGAATAAAAAGAGGTTGCGCATTTATTTAAAACTTTTATCTCATTAGGAATGGGAATTTGCCAACATTCTTAAGTGCGATACCAGTACCTCTAGCAACAGCACGAAGTGGATCTTCTGCTATATGTACAGGTAATTTTGTTTTGAGTGAAATTCGTTTATCTAATCCCCTTAGCA
Organism: uncultured Bacteroidota bacterium; assembly: GCA_903911435.1. GTDB lineage: Bacteria > Bacteroidota > Bacteroidia > 2-12-FULL-35-15 > 2-12-FULL-35-15 > 2-12-FULL-35-15. The sequence continues at coordinate 19,227 of CAIWDF010000291.1, read as the reverse complement.
TTGAGCCACCTCCTGCTAAATAAATTCCGGTACGGAAAATATCAGCTGAAAGTTCGGGAGGAGTCATTTCAAGTGCATTTAAAATAGCTTCTTCAACCTTCGAGATTGATTTATCCAATGCATGAGCAATCTCAACATAGGAAACATAAATTTCTTTAGGAATTCCTGTCATCAAGTCTCTTCCATGTACAGCATAATCTGGTGGAGGATTATCAATTTCTGTCATTGCAGCACCAACCTCAATTTTAACCCGCTCTGCTGAACGTTCACCTATTAAGATATTATGTTGTCTCCGCATATATTCTTCAATGTTCGAAGTGAATTCATCTCCAGCGATGCGGATAGATTTATCACAAACAATTCCTCCAAGAGCTATTACAGCGATTTCACTTGTTCCCCCACCAATATCAATAATCATATTACCCATTGGTTCTTCCACATCGATTCCAATTCCAATCGCTGCTGCCATTGGTTCATGTATCAAATAAACTTCCTTTCCTCCAGCGCGTTCAGCACTATCGCGAACAGCACGTTTCTCTACTTCTGTGATACCAGAAGGTATACATATTACAACTTTTAAAGAAGGTGTGAACAAACGCCTACCAGGATTAATCATCTTAATCATGCCTCGAATCATATGTTCTGCAGCACTGAAATCCGCAATAACTCCATCTTTCAATGGTCGTATTGTTTTAATGTTTTCATGCGTTTTTCCATGCATCTGTTGGGCCTGTTTCCCTACAGCTATCACTTTCCCAGTCATTCGATCCACTGCAACGATGGAGGGTTCGTCAACAACTACTTTATCGTTGTAAATAATTAATGTGTTTGCAGTACCTAAGTCAATTGCTATTTCTTGTGTTAAAAAGCTAAATAATCCCATGTTGTTATTTTGAATCCGTATTGAAGCGAACTTCAAGTTTTTGGATCTATTAATATTAATTTAAATTGTTTTCAGTTGTATTCTTAGTGTTTAAAATGTCTTGTCCCTGTCATTACCATCGAAATTCCATTCGCATCGCAGTATGCTATCGAATCCTTATCTTTGATGGAGCCACCTGGCTGTATTACGGAAGTAATTCCTGCTTTGTGAGCTATTTCAACGCAATCAGGAAAAGGGAAAAAAGCATCTGAAGCCATCACCGCTCCTTTTAAATCGAAACCGAATTTAAGTGCTTTTAAAATAGCCTGTTCTAATGCATCTACTCTAGATGTTTGACCTACTCCACTGGCAAGAAGTTGATTATTCTTAGCAAGTACAATAGTGTTTGATTTTGTGTGTTTAACAATTTTGTTTGCAAATTCTAAATCCCTCATTTCATTGGTGTTTGGAGAGATTTTCGTAATGATCTGCATATCAGCAATAGTTTCTGTCTTAAAATCTTTATCTTGTTCAATCACCCCGTTCAATAAGGTTCTGAATGATTTTTTAGATGCCTCAACCTTGTTTTGAATTAAAATGATTCTATTAGGTTTGGATTTTAATATTTCTAGCGCTTTGTCATCATAGTTCGGTGCAATAATTACTTCGAAAAAAAGTTTATTTATTTCATCTGCAGAAATTGAATCAATTATTTTATTAGAAATCAATACTCCGCCAAAAGCACTTGTTGGGTCACCTGCTAGTGCAGCCTTCCAAGCCTCAACAAGCAAAGTACGCGAAGCAATTCCACAAGCATTATTGTGTTTTAAAATTGCAAAAGTAGTTTCTGTAAACTCTGACATTAAACTTACCGCAGCATCAATATCTAGAAGGTTATTGTAAGATAATTCCTTACCACTTAATTTGGTGAACATCTTTTCAAGATTGCCATAGAAAACTCCTTTTTGATGAGGATTTTCTCCATATCTTAAAACCGTGGCATGCTGAAGACTGTGTTTGAAAACATCAGTTTCTTCTTGATTAAAATAGTTGAATATTGCTGTATCGTAATGTGAAGAAACATTGAAAGCTCTTCCCGCAAGACTTTTCCGGTCTTCTAAGGTCGATTCGCCATTTTGCCTTTCTAAAATGGTGTCATGTAGAAATTGATAATCAGTTTTAGAAGAAATGATGACAACATCTTTGAAGTTTTTTGCTGCTGCCCTAATTAATGAAATGCCACCAATATCTATTTTTTCAATAATTGATTGTTCGGATGCTCCAGAAGCAAGTGTTTCTTCGAAGGGATATAAATCAACAATAACAAGATCTAGTTCTGGTATGTCATATTGTTCAAGTTGGTCAATGTCGCTTTGTAATCCACGTCTACTCAAGATGCCTCCAAAAACTTTTGGATGCAAAGTTTTGACTCTTCCACCTAAGATAGAAGGATAAGTAGTTAATGTTTCAACTGGAATAACTGATACACCAAGCTTTTCAATGAAATCTTGAGTGCCTCCAGTACTATATATTTTTACCCCTAATACACTCAATTGATGTATAATTGGTTCTAAATTGTCTTTATAATACACTGAAATTAGTGCATTTTTTATCTTTTTTAAGCCACTCATTTATTTTTTATAATTCGCCTCACAAAAGTAGGAATTATTATAAGGCATCAACTTGCAATTGTATTTTGTTGATAAATGTTTTTTTTGTTAATAAAAGGGCAATTTAAACTTTTTTGACCCTATGAATTTACATTCTGAATTTGAGTATAAAAAATGGTATATTTGTACCTCCCAAAACGGAGTTGAATATGATTTTTTTAGGATTGTTTCGAGAAAGTATCCTTTTTGCCATAAATGCTTTGGTGGTGAACAAACTTCGCACATTTCTTTCTCTTTTGGGCATTACAATTGGTATCTTTGCTATCATTACCGTATTTACAATTGTTGATTCCCTTGAGCAAAATTTAAGGAAAAGTGTTCAAAGTTTGGGAGATGATGTAGTGTTTGTTCAGAAATGGCCGTGGACATTTGGTCCTGATTACCCCTGGTGGAAATACATGAACAGACCAGTGCCTGATTATACTGAACTTGACGATATTCTGAGGAAATGCGATGGTGCAGAATCTGCCGCGTTTGTTATTAATGCTAATATAACGGTGAAATACAAAAGTAGTAGCATTGAAAATGTAAGTATTATATGTGCCTCGCACCAATATGATAGAGTGAAAAACTTCGAAATTGAAGAAGGAAGGTATTTCACAGAGATAGAATCATCCGCTGGTCGCCCGGTTGCCATAATTGGAGATGTTATTGCAAAAGCGCTTTTTCCATATCATAGTCCAATTGGACAAATGATCAAGGTTAATGGCTCAAAGGTTATGGTGATAGGAGTATTCAAAAAAGAAGGTGAAAGCATTCTAGGCGGTAGCTCTGACACGCAAGTTCTTGTTCCCATTCAATACGCAAGAAGTTTGATTGATATAAGAAGCGATAACTTAGATCCTGAAATCATGGTGAGAGCTAAAAAGGGCATAAGTAACGATGATTTAATTGACGAACTTACTGGTTTGATGCGGTCTATTCGTAAGTTACATCCAAAAGCAGACGATAATTTTGCTCTCAATCAAACAAGTTTAATATCTAATCAATTTGATAGTTTGTTCAATATGGTTGGTATCGCAGGGTGGATTATTGGGGGATTCTCGATTTTGGTTGGAGGTTTTGGAATTGCTAATATTATGTTCGTATCGGTAAAGGAACGAACTAATATTATAGGTATTCAAAAGTCATTGGGTGCAAAGAACTATTTTATACTATTGCAATTTATATTTGAATCTGTTTTTTTGTCATTACTTGGCGGTATCTTTGGGTTGTTGATAGTTTATGTCATCACTCTTACTGCAGGTGATACCTTTGGCATGGAAATATCTTTGAGTCGCTCCAACATTATTTTGGGTTTTACGATTTCTATATTAATTGGTCTTGTTTCTGGTTTTGTTCCAGCTTATGGGGCATCACAACTAGACCCTGTTGAAGCAATTCGTGCAAGTTAATTATGAGGAATACAATTATAAATTCTGTTTTTTTATAATATGGCAGTAGTTGTAAGGAAAAGGCCTGTATTAATTACCATTGTTTGTATCATTGGTTTTATATGGATTGTTTTTAGTCTTCCTGCAGTGTTTTCTCCTTCAATCAAGAAACTTGGCGATTGGTATCCAGCGCTTTTTGGGATGATGGTAGCCTCCAGTTTTATTTCATATATTGGTGTGTGGAACATGAAACGATGGGGATGCAGTTTGTTCATCATTACTTTTTTTATCAAAGAAACAATGTTTGTATTAATCAACGATATCAGCTATCCAGGCATTATAGTGTCAATCTTTTTTATCACCTCAATGATGGCGTATTACAAAAGGATGGATTTGAATTTGTAATAGACATTCGTAGATCCATTTATTTCAGCCCATTATTCTCATTTCTTTTGAGTACTTTTGTCTGCTAAGCCAAAAGAATGAAACAAAAAATAAAGTTTATCAATACAGATAAAACGCGGTTTTTTATTACCCTAAAAGAACGTGTAGACCAATACTTCATAGACAATAAAATATCTCCACATGCCAATTTTGCAATGGTTTTTAAAACTATTGTCATGCTTTCGCTTTACTTTGTCCCATATATACTAATCATGACACAACATTTTAGTCCTTTGTTGATGTGGTTAAGTAGTATGGTAATGGGCTTAGGACTTGCTGGCATTGGTATGGGTGTTATGCACGATTCTAATCATGGAGCATATTCACCACATCCTTATTTGAATAGAATCATTTCTTTATCGCTTACATTGGTGGGTGGTGATAACAAGAACTGGAAAATGCAACACAACATACTTCATCATACATATACTAATATATACGGACATGATAGAGATATTGATGATAAAGTAGTAATGAGGTTTGCTCCACAAGGGAAATATTGGAAAGTGCAACGTTTTCAAGTGGTTTATGTTTTCTTTTTTTACTCCATCATGTCGCTTTATTGGACTACAGCAAAGGATTTTATTCAGTATATCGAATTTATAAAACAAGGACATAATCGCGAATCGATAGTAGGGAAAATAAGAACATTTATAACCATCGTTTTTTGGAAACTTATTTATTATACATACATTTTTGTCTTGCCTATGTTACTTTTGCATCTGAATTTTGGGCAAGTTTTTATTGGTTTTATATCTCTTCATTTGGTTGCAGGCATTATTTTGTCTGTTATTTTTCAGCTCGCTCATGTGGTTGAAAATACGACTTTCCCGATGCCTGACGAAAAAGGTAATATACAAAATGAATGGGCGATTCATCAAATGCAGACTACAGCTGATTTTTGTCGGCACAATTGGTTTATCACATATTTTGTTGGAGGGCTCAATTTTCAGGCGATACATCATTTGTTTCCCAATATATGTCATATCCACTATCCTAAAATAGCACCAATTGTCGAACAAACGGCTAAGGAATTCGGTATTCCTTATTTATACAATCAATCATTCTGGGGAGCATTAGCATCGCATTTGCGCATAATTTCTAGTCTAGGGAAGAAGGAGCTGACCTTTATGAAAGTGGCGAATAGTATGGGGTAGCTTATATATTTGTGATTTGCAAAACAAGGTAAAGGTTTAGTGATGCTTTCTCTGCTTTTATCTTATAGTCGTTAATCATGACGCACTCAAAGTGAATTTTAGTTCACAAAGTCTAACCCAATATCTCAATCTTGGTTTATTTATTCTCAGGTTCTGAAGATAGATAACCAGCAACAGCGAATTTTATTTCACTATAAGTGTAATCATCACCTAAGGATTGTTTTATTTGCCCAAAGAAAAGCGTATTCAGTTTTTTCGCAACATCGATGATATTATTCATCTTTTCTTCTGAAATAAAATCTGTTGCTTTTAATTCTCCTTTTGCTACATAATGAGCTAAATGTCCTTCGATTGTTGTTAAACTCATTCCTCTCTGTTGAGCAATACTTTCGGCTGTGTTGCCTTGTTTATAGAGTTTAAAGGTTTCAAGTTTGGTGTCAATTTTATCTTTCTTTTCTTTCGAAGTTTTTTTTGATTTAGTTTTCTTAGTTTTTATAACTGCTTCCAAATTGTTGTCGTCACCGTGTTTTGTAGAAGTTGCGTATAAATTACGAAGTTGTTCATCTCGATGCAAATCCGTATAAATTTTCTTTAATTCATCACCATTAAGTTCTTTGTTGTTAATGATAGCTTCAATTAGAAAAGAAGCTTTATTGATGAGTTTTACATGCTCGAAAATCATTACTTCAAGTTGCACCAACTCATCTATATATGTTTTTATTTTTTTCTCCGATTTTACTTTTGATATTTGTTTAAAAATCTTAGAGGATATGTTTTTGAGAACGGGTATAAAGTAGGAAGAAGCTGCTTTTACTCGATTCAAAAGATGGTCAATGTATCCTGCCGCTTGACTAGCTGTGATTTGCAAAACTTGATTCCTGAACTTTTCTGAAATCGGTTTTATTTCAAGTAAATCGTTTTCAAGTTCTTTTGCCCATGTATGATGGCGTTGTTTCACAGACCGTGTTTCATCTTTCTTAACGTAAGTATCGGCATGTTCTTGTATCTCGCGAACAGTTGTCTCAAAATTAAAACTTCGAATGACGTAATTTTTAATGAATAGATGTGTTTCGGAAGATAATAAGTTATTAAGTTGTTGCTCCTCGCTTTGTGTCTTTTCATACAGACTGATTTTTCCGTCTTTGCCGATGCTGTTTACATTGATTAACGAAGTAAGAACCAATCCTTGCAAAGAACGCAAACGAGAAAGTGCCACGTATACTTGACCCGATGCAAATGCGTCACCAATATCTATAATTGCTTTGTCAAATGTAAGGCCTTGACTTTTATGCACTGTGATCGCCCATGCTAGTTTAATTGGATATTGAGTAAATGAGCCTGCTATGTTTTCTTCTATTTCATTGCTTGTAGTATTTAATTTATATTTTAAATTCTCCCATTTATACGGCTCTACAATTATTTTTGAATTGGTTTCGACAAATTCAACTTCAATTCGTTCGTCACTCAACATGGAGATAATTCCAATTCTTCCATTAAAAAAACGCTGTTGTCCTGTCGGATCGTTTTTTACAAATATTACTTGTGCTCCAATTTTTAATTCAAGTGTTTTTTCAATAGGGTAAGCGTATTCATTAAAATCACCTTCAATCGATGCTTCGAACAAAAACGATTTATTGGTTAAACTATTGAGGAAAGTCTTGTTTATTTCATTCGCTTTGAAATTGTGTGTTGTTAAAGTGATGTAATTATCCGAAGGTAATGCTTTGAAATCAGGTTTATAATAACTGTTCAACATAGAATAATCTTCTAAAGTCATTTCATCGTTTCGTAAATGATTTAAAAGATTTATAAAAGTGTTGTCGGCTTGCCGATATATTTTGTCAAGTTCAATGTAAACGGGCTTGTGTTGTTGTAAAACTTTTGAGTCGAAAAAGTAAACACTTGTATAATGTTCTTTCAATACGCCCCATTCGTCATCTTTCACCACTGGAGGAAGTTGAAGCAAATCGCCAATAAACAATACTTGGACACCACCAAAAGGAAGAGTGTTTCTTCTTACATAACGTAAAATTAAATCAATAGCATCAAGCATATCTGCACGCAACATACTCACCTCATCAATAATCAAGAGTTCTAATTCTCTCAATAAGGCTCGTTTACGATCAAACATCTGCAACCCCTTTATCATTGTATTAGGGTCGGTCAATTTTGTATTTTCGGTATAAGAACGGGATTGAATTATGGGAATAAAAATTCCGAAAGGCAACTGAAACAAGGAATGTAAAGTAACGCCTTTTGCATTAATAGCCGCAATACCAGTTGGGGCAGCTACTAGACATTTTTTGTAAGTGTTTTTTACAATATGATGAAGAAGCGTTGTTTTTCCAGTCCCAGCTTTTCCAGTTAAGAAAATATTGGTATTAGTTCTACTTATAAATTTCGAAACAAAATCAGCAGGTTCCTTTTCAGAGGATTTGAGTTCCATCTTTTAGTTCTTGCAATATTAGTCCTTTTTAGGAAGCATAGGGCCTCGTTTATAAATTACCAAACCATCCAGAAAATTCCGAAGTAATTGGTCACCGCATTCTTTAAAATTTCGGTGATCAGGCTTCTGATATAGTGCATTAATTTCAGAAATCGAAATTTCAAAGTCGGAAAGCTTCAATATCTTTTGAACATCTTCATCTTTTAATTGAAGTGCAACCCTAAGTTTTTTGAGAATATCGTTGTTAGTTAACATATTTTAAAGTTTGACTGTAAATGTAGTTATAAATTTGGAACGGTTTATGCAATTAAACCATTAGAATGAATTTTATTCGTAAAATTATAGTAAAATAAATAAGTATGAAAAATCTCTTTTTAACAATTGCCATAATTGGTGCTAGCATCTATTCATCACCAATTTTCTCACAAGGTCAAGTAAAAGATTCTCTTGGCTTGCCAGGGGATAATCTTAATCTATATGCTGTACTTGATGTGTTTCAACAATCGAAAACTTTAGAAGAATTCGAAGCTAAATTGAATTCAAAAGATTCTCGAATAAATAATCTGGATTTAAATGGAGATAACAAGATTGATTATATTAAAGTTGTAGATAATGGAAAAGGTAACCTCCACGCTATCGTTTTGAAAGATGAAGTGAATGAACACGACCTTCAAGATGTTGCTGTAATAGAAGTAAATAAGGACAATACAGGAAAAATTATCATTCAAGTAGTTGGTGATGAACAGTTGTACGGAAAAAACTATATTGTAGAACCAAAAGATCAGGACAATTCTTCAACTAGCACTAGCACTCCTAATCCTGGATACAAAAGCCAATCAGGAGGAACTACCATAATTAATAATTATTATGATGACGATGATTATTACAAAAACAACTCTTATGGAAGAGAAGGGTATGATTATGGAGGGCGTCACATTGTTTATTATCCCGTGAACACTTGGTACATGTGGGATTACTTATATGCTCCTACTTATTCATTCTATGTTTCACCTTGGTATTGGGGTTTTTATCCTAGTTATTGGAATCCTTGGACTCCTTTTTATTGGCATGAATATTATGGGTTTCATTACCATAATTATGGATATTTCCATAGATGTAATGAGTATCGTTCTCCCGAAGCACATGGTTATTATGGTCCAAGAAGATCTGTGTCGAAGGCTGTCATTCAACGAAATTATTCTGGTTCATACAATACTACTTATGGAAGAAGAGATTTGTTGAACAAGACAGTTTCTGAAAGACATAACCAAGAAATACGAGACAGACAAAATAGAAATGAAGGTCCTACAAGGGAAAATGGAAGAAATGAACGTCAGGGTGGAGTTCAAGACCGAAATACTTCACCAAGAAACGAAGAAAGGAACTCTGATAATATTCATCGTAAACAAAATAACCAAGATAGAACCTCCCCAAAAAATGACAATCGAGGAACGGAAAGACAACAGCGAATTGATAACCGTCAAGACAGAAAATCTGCCCCAAGAAATGAAAATAGGCAACAGCCTAACAGTGCACCTAGAAACGAAAATAAAGTGAACAGACAGGAAAGTAATAATCGTCCTGCTCCTTCACAACGACAAACAAGAACTGAGCGCAGAGCTGAAAGAGCAAGTTCGCATGCTGCGCCTGGAGGTAACAACGGAGGAGGCAGAAAATAGTATGGAGCTTATGTAGTTATTTCAAAAATATAGTTTAGATTTGTAGAATGAAAAGTGCTTTACAACAAGCACTTTTCATTTAAACCAAACTTAAACTCAATACAATGAAAACTTTTTGTCAGGTCATTATGACCATATTCTGTATCCTCACTATCCCCAACATTCACGCTCAAACAGATTATAAGGATGTAGCTCCAATTTTTTATAGTCGTTGTACATCTTGTCATCACGAAAATCAACATGCTCCATCGATGATGAACTACAGTGAAACCATAGCTTTATCTTATGCCATGATGAGTGATTTGATGACAAACAAAATGCCTCCTTGGCCTCCAGATACTTCCTATACTCGATTTGAGCATGAACACATCATCACAACTAGTGAAAAGAATGCAATCATAAATTGGATAAGCAACGGTGGGTTGGCAGGAGATACTACCTTGGCTCCACCACCTCCTGTATATTCCCCATTTCAATTAAATGGAACACCCGATCTTGTTTTAAGAACAGGAATGTTTACAAGCAATGCTAGCTCAACCGATGCTTACAATTGCTTCTCTATCCCTACTAATTTAACTCAAGATAGAATTCTACGTGCCTATGAAATTGTCCCGGGTAATGTACCTATTGTACATCATGTTGTAGTAAATTTAGATTCAATGGGAACAACTTCGAGCAGTTTATCGGGAAACTGTTATACCATTACCGGTGATATTGGAATAGGAGGGTATGCTCCAGGAGCTCCACCAACTGTTTTTCCGGGTCAAGCTCCATTAAAGGCAGGGATTAGAATTAAAGCAGGTTCTAAGTTAGTGTTGCAAATTCATTATCCAGCAGGAACCATTGGGCAAATTGATAGTACCCAGATAAGATTGTATTTTTATCCAATTGGAACCACAGGTGTGCGAACAATTTATAACAATGTTCCACTTCAGAATTGGGGATTGAATATTCCTGCAAATACTACTAGAACGTTTAATGCAAGCTATACTCTTCCTGCTGCGATATCCATCTTTTCAGATTTTCCGCATTCCCATAAAGTATGTACAAGCCTTGTTAATTATGCTTACCAAACTAATGATACGATTCCTCTCATTCGAATTAATTCTTGGAAGTTTGATTGGCAAGGATATTATACATTTAGGAATTTAGTTAAAGTTCCAAGTGGTTACACATTGTTTTCAAGTCACTTTTTTGACAATACAATTAGCAATCCAAATAATCCTAATTCTCCTCCCTTGAATGTTTATGCAGGAACAAGTACGACCGATGAAATGCTATTTGATGCTATTCAATGGCTGCTATATCAACCAGGAGATGAAATTATTGATATTTCTTCAATCCTTGCTAATGATCCTTTGCTTTCGGCTAATGTAAACGAACCTTCAAGTGATCTAACTCAAACTTATGTTTATCCCAATCCGTCAACTGATTTATTGAACATATATGTTCCGAAAGAATCAGATTATAGAATTTCAATATTCAATATAGCAGGACAAAGGATATCTGATACAATGGTGACGGATAATTTTACTTCTTTAAGCACAAAAAATGTACCTGATGGCATGTATCTTTTGAAAATAGAGGATACTAAATCGAATGAACAATTCGTCAAAAAGATAATAATTTCTCATTAAGAGGTTTTTTTCTAATTATTTCTATGTTTAAAAATGTTTCTCATTAGAGAAACATTTTTTGTTTTTGTTAAGCTCTTGTGTATCTTTTTTTATTTAATCCATTATAGGAGTATATAACAACTTAAAAAGTAGGACCCATGAAAACTTTGAAATCAATTATTTTTGTAGGGCTTTTTGCAAGCACTATTAATCAGACGTTCGCTTTGAATTTTGTTTCCCTCGAAGAAGCTGTAAAAAAAGGATTTGTCAATCTCATTATCAAAAGTAAAGGGGGGTATCTTGGAGAAGTAATAGAGATGAAAGTTAAGAACACTAGCAATCGTCCTCTTGATTTTAAATTGGAAACTGGCAGAAAACTGGATTCGAAAAATAACAACGAACAAGATATTTTGGTGACCAAACCAGAAGAGTTTAGCTTATGTTCAAATCAAACTAAGACAATAAAGGTAACCGGGATGTGTTGTCAGGCGCATAATTTATGTCCTCACGAAAATGCTGATTATTCAATTGGAAGAATGGCTGATAGTAATTTAATAAAGCTTGCAACCTTCATTGATCAAAATAAATACTATGCGAATTTTTCCGCACAACAGGCTGTATGGGCAGTATCTGATAACAATTCTTTAGGTAGTATTACCGATGGGAATAGAACAGTAGTCGAAACACTTAGGAGGTATGTTTCGAAACTTACTGGGAAAGTAATACCACCCTACGAAGTTTCTTATGTTAGAAACAGCGAGCGTGAAGTGCAAGGACGTGCTAGAACTATTGATGGGACTTTTGATTATGCCTTACCCGTGAATGCCCATGTAACTATTGGTATTTATGATGAAAATGGGGTATTGGTTCAAGCTTTATTTCAAAACATAGAGCATCAACGAGGGAATTATAAATTGTATTTCACATTTCGCACGCTGAATCTTCCTTCAGGAGTTTATTATGCAAAAATGAAAACGAATGGTTCTGTGGGGAAAGAGATGAAAATTGAGTTTTAAGAGAATTGTTCTGTAAAGGCAGTGAAATTTAATGATAAGAACTTCTTAAACAAATATTTTCTTTTCAACGAAACTAAATAGTTTGTAAATCATGATTCCAATACCCATTCCGATGATGGCTCCAACAGCAATATCTGCAGGGTAATGAACTCCATTGTAGATACGACTGTAAGAGACAAAAAATGCCCAAATGAAAATAGCAATAGCAAAATACTTGATTCGTTTGTAGAATAACATTCCAAGAAAAATGGCTAATGCAAACGTATTTGCGGCATGTGATGAAACAAATCCATAGGTTCCTCCACAATCTCCATTAAGATGAACTTTATCTTGAATGGTCAAATTGTGGCAAGGGCGATAACGTAAAAAGGTATTCTTAAAACCATGATTAGATAATTGATCGCTCAATAGAATAAGAACCAAAGCCGCTAGTATTACCAACCATATTCGTTTACCAAAATGTTTATAAACCAAAAATGCAAAGAGTAAGTAAAGGGGGATCCAAATAAGTTTATCACTAGCCCAAAACATGATAAAGTCAAAAAAAGAATTGTGTTTACTATTTAAAAATAAAAATAGTTTAGTGTCAATGTCTTTTATTGAATCAATAAGGCTCATCTAATAATCAAAAGAGTTTTCTTTGCTATTAAGTTGTTTCCAAAGTTCATCCTTAAGTTCTGTCAATCCTTGTTCGGTGTGAGATGAGAAGTATAAAACAGGAACGGATTTTTTCTCTTTAAATCGCTTGTTAAGGTCTTTTTTTACTTCAGTTAGTAATTCTTCATCAAGCATATCGCATTTCGAAATTGCTAATATTCTTTTCTTATGAATGAGTTCTGGATTGTATTTTTCCAATTCGTTGAGAAGAATTTTATATTCTTTGATGATATCATTTGTATCAGCGGGTACAAGAAATAATAAAGTAGAATTTCGTTCGATATGACGAAGGAATCGAATCCCCAAACCTTTACCTTCGCTAGCCCCTTCAATGATTCCAGGGATATCAGCCATTACAAAAGATTTATAATTGCGGTATTTGATGATTCCCAAATTTGGAACTAATGTTGTAAATGGATAATTGGCAATTTCAGGTTTAGCTGAAGAGAGTACTGATAATAATGTCGATTTTCCTGCGTTTGGAAATCCAACTAAACCAACATCCGCGAGCACTTTAAGTTCAAGAATTTTCCATTCCATTTTCCCAGGAACTCCTGGTTGGGCATACATTGGAGTTTGGTTGGTTGATGTTTTGAAATGGTCATTACCTAGTCCTCCTTTTCCTCCTGGAACAATTATTCTTTCTTCACCTTCTTCTGTAATTTCTCCTTCAATCAATCCTGTTTCGGCATCTCTAATAATTGTTCCTAATGGAACATGTAAAATTTCATCTTTCCCTTCTGCTCCAGTTTTCTTACTACTTCCTCCACTTTCACCATCTTCAGCTATCACATGTTTGCGGTATTTTAAGTGGATTAGTGTCCAGAATTGTTTGTCACCTCTAGCAATAATATGGCCACCTCGTCCTCCATCTCCACCATCAGGTCCACCTTTAGCCGTGAGTTTGCTTCGATGCAAATGCATTGAACCTGCTCCTCCTTTGCCTGAACGACAACATATTTTTACATAATCAACAAAGTTGCTATCTGACATTTTTTTACTCTTTAGATTTAATTTATTTTAGAATTTAAGAATGTTGAGTATTCCAAAACAAACATTTCTGTGTTATCAATATTATTTTGCTGCCTCAATTTTCTCGCACAGCAAATTAAATATTTCATTTATTTCACCAATTCCATTGATGCCTTTATATTTTCCTTGTTCCGTGTAAAAGTCTTTAACAGGTGATGTTTCGTTGTTATAAACATCAATACGTTTTTGTATTACTTCTGGATTTTGATCATCTGGTCGACCACTATCTTTACCTCTCAATAACAAACGTTTTCTTAGTTCAGCTTCCTCAACTTCTAATGCAAGCATCAAGGTGATGGATGTTGATTTGCTTTTCAATAATACATCTAAAGCAGCAGCTTGTGCTTTAGTACGTGGAAAACCATCGAAGATAAATCCATTGGCTGAAGGGTTTTTATTTACTTCACTTTCTAGCATTCGAATGGTTACCTCGTCAGGCACTAATTGTCCTTTGTCCATATAACTTTTAGCTAAGGTTCCTAGTTCGGTTGCGCCTTTTATGTTTGCACGAAAGATGTCACCAGTGGAAAGATGAACTAAATGATATTTTGTGATTAATTTCTCTGATTGTGTTCCCTTGCCTGCCCCAGGAGGCCCAAATAATACAATGTTAAGCATGATAATTTATTTTGAAGTTGATTTATTTTCTTCAGCTTTGTAGTCCAGTACGTAGATGTCTTGTAGATTTCGGCCTAGACCGTTGTAATCTAAACCATAACCTACTAAGAAATCATTAGGAACTACGATGGCGGTGTATTCAATAGGAATAGACCTTGTATAAGCCTCGGGCTTGAATAACAGTGTCGCTATTTTTATTTCAGCAGCTCCAAGTTTTTCGAGTTGATTATACACACTTTCTACCGTTGATCCAGTATCTACTATATCTTCAATAACTACTACGGTACGTCCTTTAATATCTTCGTTAATCCCGATAAGTTCTTTCATAGTACCGCTCGAAGTGGTGCCTTCGTATGAGGCAACTTTAATAAAAGATATCTCACATTCAATACTTATTTTCTTCATCAAATCAGATGCGAACATAAATGAGCCATTAAGTACAGCAAGAAACAAAGGTTTTTTGCCTTTAAGGTTCGTGTTGATTTGACGTGCAACATCTGCTACCGCTTTGTCTATTTCAGAAGCGGCTATTTTCATTTTAAAAGAATGGTTGTGAATAATCACATTGCTCATATTTGCTTTTTTTAAAAAAACGAAAGTAAACAAAATATAGCTATCAAAAACGTTAGAATAATTTTATTGTACATATAAAAAAGCTATTTTTACGACTTATATTATCCTTAAAACAAAGAAATCAATGACACCAAGAGTTAGTATAATTATGGGCAGTACCTCTGATATGCCTATTATGCAAGAGGCTGCAAAGATATTGAATGAGTTTAAAATACCTTTCGAAATCAACGCATTAAGTGCACATCGTGTACCAGAGCAAGTTGCTGAATTTGCAAGAACAGCTCATTCGAAAGGAGTTCAAGTAATTATTGCAGGTGCTGGAGGAGCGGCTCATTTACCGGGTGTAGTCGCGGCCTTTACTCCATTGCCCGTTATAGGTGTACCATGTCGTTCTTCTATTTCAATTGATGGTTGGGATTCAGTTTTATCTATTCTGCAAATGCCTCCCGGTATTCCAGTAGCAACTGTTGCCTTAGATGGTGGTATGAATGCAGGTATACTAGCTGTGCAAATACTAGCAACAGGAGATTCCGATTTATTACAAAAAGTGATTGGCTTCAAAGAAAATTTGAAGAACAAAATTCTGAAAGCTAATAAAGAGCTGTCAGAGATAAAATTTGAATACAAAACAAATTAGCCTTAATTCATGAACAAATATTACTCCCTTGTTTTCCTTGTTTTTATTGTCCTTAAGCTCAATGCCGGTAACGAAGATTATCCTATTGGTACTCGTTCGGCTGCTATGGGCAATGCTTCTGTTTCACTAAGCGATGTGTGGAGTGCTCAGCATAATCAAGCGGGACTTGGTTTTGTGAGAGAGTACAGTGGTGGAGTATATTACGAAAATAGGTTTCAATTAAAAGAACTAGGCATCAAAGGTGGAACAGTAGCTGTGCCTGTTAAAGGTGGAACTTTTGGCTTATGCTTTACCAATTTTGGTAACGCACTTTATAATGAAAACAAATACAGTCTTTCGTTTGCAAAGGCTTTTGGAAACAAACTTTCTGGAGGTATAGCCCTTGATTATCTTAATACACATATTTCAGAAGGATATGGCACACGTGCTGTATTTGCTGCTGAAATGGGAATACAAGCAAAACCATTGAAAGGACTTACCATAGGTGCTCATGTGTTTAATCCTACACGTGCGAAGGTGGCTGAATACAATGACGAACGCTTACCAACCATTCTTCGATTGGGTGCTAATTATTCGTTTTCGGAGAATGTAATTGTAGCAATTGAAACACAAAAAGACATTTCACAGAAAGCAATTTTTAAAGCTGGTATTGAATATAAATTGGTGAAAGAACTTTATTTAAGAGCTGGTATTGGTACCAATCCCACACTTACTTCTTTTGGGTTTGGCATTAACCTTCGCAATTTTAGTTTTGAGTTCTCCGAATCATATCATCAAGTTCTTGGTTTTAGTCCCCAGTTTGGAATGACATTCTCGTTTAATAAAAAGAAAGTGGTTACACCTGAAGAAAAAGCAAGCAAATAATTTGGAAAAGAAGTCGACATATTATTTTGTACTTGTTTCTGTTTTGCTAATTTCCTTATGTTCTTGGAATGGATTGTTGGCACAAGATACCGTTCCTGTTAAGAACGAGGATAGCGATATACAACAACAACTCGAAAACGTAGCAGAAGAAACGAATTCGGAAGAAACTGATTATACAGATTTGCTCGAATCGTTGAATTATTTCAAGGAACATCGCATCAACCTTAATAATACATCAGTTGATGAACTTAGGCAATTACATCTTTTTCTAAATGATATTTTAATTAATAACTTGCTCTCACATATTAAGAACAGCGGCAAGTTACTTAGCATCTATGAATTGCAAAGTGTGGATGGTTTCGATTTGCAGACTATTAATAAACTACTTCCTTATGTTCGTGTTACAGAGAATGTATTAAGCGATTATTTTACGATTAAGAAAATGTTTTTGAATGGACAGAATATGGTAATGTTTAGATATGGAAGGGTGCTTGAACCTCAAGCAGGTTTCTCTTCAATAGATAGTGCATCATTGTTCAAAAGCCCTAATTCGAGATACATGGGAAGTCCTGATAAACTGTATGCTCGTTATAAATTTACATATGGAACCAATGTAAGTTGGGGTATTACTGCAGAGAAAGATCAAGGTGAATTGTTTTTTAAAAATAAGCAAAAGTTTAAGTACGATTGGTATGAACAATCGTTGAAAGGCAATCAACAAAGTGGTTTCGATTTTTATTCAGCACATCTTTATTTACGAAATATTGGTTTTGTTAAATCATTGGCTATTGGCGATTATCAAGTAACCTTTGGACAAGGCCTCACGGCTTGGACTTCATACGCTTTTGGTAAAAGTGCAGACATTGTAAATGTGAAAAAATCGGCAAGGGGAATAAGCCCTTACACATCAGTTGACGAAAATAAATTTATGCGTGGTGCTGCTGCCACCGTTGGTTTCAAGCATTTCGAAGCTACTGGTTTTTTCTCTCGCAAAAAGGTTGATGCCAATGTGAGTGATACTCTTGAGAATGGTGAAATAGCTGCCATCTCTGCTTTACAAACAACAGGATATCATACCACACCTACTGAACTTGCCGACAAACATACCATTCAACAAACAATTGCGGGAGGTAATGTGACTTATAAATCAAAAAAAGTAAATGTTGGTATTACTGCTGTTGATTATCAACTTAATCATGAATTCAACCGCGCACTTTCTTATTATAGTCAATTCGAATTTTCATCAAAACACAATACTAATGTAGGATTGGATTATAATTTTATTTTTCGCAATTTTAATTTGTTCGGAGAAGAAGCTATGAGTGCCAATGGTGGTAAGGCTTTTCTGAATGGTGCTTTAATTAGTCTCGATCCTCGTTTATCTTTTACCGTATTGCATCGTTATTATCAACGAAACTTTCAAAATTTATTGAGCACTGGTTTTGCTGAAAACACAACTGCTTCGAACGAAAAAGGACTTTATCTGGGTACGGTTGCAAAATTGAATAGTGTCCTTTCGCTTACTGCATTTTACGATCGATTTGAGTTTCCTTGGCTCAAATACCAAGTGAATGCGCCTTCGAAAGGAAATGATTACATGACACAACTTACTTATACTCCTAATAAGAAAGTAGCCATGTATGCAAGAATACGTCAGCGCAACAAAGAAAAGAACGGTGTTGACCCAGATGCAAGCATCAATTATCTAATCCCTGTAAAGCAAACAAATTATAGAATAGATATTTCTTATTCCATTCTACCATCGGTGAAATTAAAGAACCGTGTGGAGCTAGTGGATTACAAACTTGGTGATAACAAAACAGAGAAGGGGTATTTGGTGTATCAAGACATTACATTTAATAAGCTAGGCAAGCCTCTTTCGGCCACTATGCGCTATGCCTTGTTCGAAACCGATAGTTATGATGCACGTTTGTACGCATTCGAAACAGATGTCCCGGGTTCTTATTCCATTCCTTCATATTACTATCGAGGTTCGCGATTTTACTTGATGTTGGATTACAACATCACTCGTAAGATTGAAGTTTGGTTGCGGTATTCGCAGACTCTGTACGACAATCAGAATGTAATTAGTGCAGGTTCGCTTACCGAGATTAACGGTAACACCAAATCGGAGATGAGAGCTGAAATAAAGTTTAAGTTTTAAAAGATTGTTTGCAAGGCTTGCAGACAAAGGAATTGGTAAAACTAAAAAATCCCGCTTTGATGCGGGATTTTTTAGTGGATGCTGGACGAAATGCTAATACTCGTCTTCATTGAAAAAGAAATCATCCTTGGTAGGATAATCAGGCCAAATTTCTTCTATCGTTTCGTAAATTTCTCCTTCATCTTCTATCTCCTGAAGGTTTTCAATCACTTCCATTGGTGCTCCTGAGCGAATAGCGAAATCAATCAATTCGTCTTTTGTTGCAGGCCATGGCGCATCTTCTAGGTTTTTTGCTAATTCAAGTGTCCAGTACATAGTTATCTTTTAATTTAATTGGTAATTTAAAAAAGAAATTCGAAAAAACATTTTTTCTTTTCTTTTCTAATTTTCTGCAAAAGTAAAAATTAATTTCAATTGTG
>CAIWDF010000290.1 GCA_903911435.1 uncultured Bacteroidota bacterium | reverse complement strand
AGCAATAATGGATAGTTTGTTTGGAGTTTATGAGTGCAGTGCAGATGCAAAAGGAAGGGTGATGCTACCTATTGCATTCAAAAAACAGCTTATAGAAGAGTTGGCGAGCGGATTTGTTATGAAACGAAGTATTTTCAGTAAGTCGCTTGAGTTATATCCGATTGCGACATGGAACCAAATGGTTAAGCAAGTAAATAAATTGAATAGGTTTAATAAGAAGAATGTTGAGTTTATAAGGATGTTCAATTATGGCGTAGTGCCAGTAGAGTTGGATGCCTCAGGAAGGTTGCTGATTTCAAAAGAAATGATGGTCTTTTCAAAAATAACTAAAAATATAGTGATGGCGGCAGCTGGTGATAGAATTGAGATTTGGGATAAAAAGATGTATGAGAAATTTATTAACAATGGTTCAGCGGATTTTGAAAAATTAGCAGAAGATGTTATGGGTGGTATTGTATTAGACGTTGATAGTAAATGATGTATCACAAACCTGTTTTGTTAAAGGAATGTCTAGATGGTTTGAAGATAAACCCAGAAGGGGTATATGTTGATGTCACCTTCGGTGGAGGCGGGCATTCAAGGGAGATTCTCAAACATTTAACAACAGGGAGGTTGTATGCTTTTGATCATGATGAGGATGCTTCTAAAAATATGATTTCAGATGATAGGTTCGTATTAATAAAGCAAAATTTTAAGTATTTAAAAAATTTCCTTAAAATGTATAATGCATTGCCTATCGATGGGCTTTTAGCCGATTTAGGGGTTTCTTCTCATCAGTTTGATGTTCCTGAAAGAGGCTTTTCAATAAGGTTTGATGCCAAACTGGATATGCGGATGGACACAAAATCCAATTTTAAGGCATCTGATATAATCAATACCTATTCGGAGGGAGATTTGAAAAGAGTTTTTAAAGATTATGGTGAAGTTGATAATCCTGGTAAGTTGGCACGTGTAATTCTTGAGTCACGCAATGGTCAACACATAAACACAGTCAATGAGTTAAAGTTCGCAGTTTCGAAGTGTTTAAAACGCGGGAAAGAAAATCAATTTTTAGCACAGGTATTTCAAGCGTTAAGAATTGAGGTAAATAAAGAAATGGATTCTTTAAAAGAGTTGTTAGTTCAAAGTATTGAGGTTTTGAAACCTGGCGGGCGTTTGGTAGTAATATCGTATCACTCGTTAGAAGATAGATTGGTTAAGAATATTATGAGAAGCGGGAAGTTTGAAGGTGAAGTTGATAAAGATTTCTTCGGAAATAAAATTTCACCTTTCGTCCAGGTTTCTCGAAAACCGATTGTTCCGAGTACGGAAGAAAATGCAACGAATAGTCGTGCAAGAAGTGCAAAGTTACGTGTAGCCGAGAAAGTTTAATGATGGTTAACAAGTTCAAAGAGTATAAAAGTAGCGAAGCGCAATCTGAACACATTGCACAAAGTAAAGAGAACAAAGTTGTTCGCTCAGTTGCAAATGTTGTAAGTGGGAGTTTCCTTTCACGTGAAAAGTCATTAAAAAATTTGCCTTTTGTGTTTTTTCTCTCCTTGTTGTCTGTTTGCTACATCGCAAACGGTTATTATGCGGATGACCAAGTAAGAAAAGTTAATCGATTGGTTAGTGAAATTAAGGAATTAAGAACACAATACATCGTAGTGAAAGATTCCTTAGTAATAAAAAGCAAACAAACCGAAGTTGCTCGGTCATTGGCAAAACAACAGTCAGGTATCAAGGAGTCAGTTGTACCACCAAAGAAAATTGTTGTCAACGAGGTCGTCTCAGAAGTAAAAATGGATTGATAAATTGGAAAATAAAAAAGATATACTGTGGCGTGTTTACCTCATATACTTCGTTATGTGCTTGTTTGGTATTGCAATAGTATCAAGGATTTTTATTATTCAGTTTAAGGAAGGAGATAAATGGCGAGCTCAGGCTCAAAGTTTTTCTACAAAGTTCTTTGATATTCAGGCAGTACGAGGAAATATTTATGATGCAAATGGTAGTTTGTTAGCAACTTCTCTTCCTTATTTTGAAACTGGTATGGATGTTAATACAGAAGCATTAACTGATGAAGTGTTTTACGATAACGTAGATTCGTTATCCATTAAATTATCGCAATTATTCAAAGATAGATCACAAAAAGAGTATAAAAAAATTCTAACTAAAGGTCGAAAAGACAGAGATAGGTGGGTGGTTTTAAGACGTGACGTTTCTTATTCTGATCTGCAAGTCATGAAAAAATTTCCTTTACTAAGAAGAGGGAAAAATCGTGGCGGATTCGTATACCTACAAACTAATGTAAGAGAACGTCCTTTTCAATTTCTTGCTGCTAGAACTATTGGTAAATTAAATGAAAATGGCACCGGTAAATCATATGGATTGGAAGTCGCATTTGATAGCACATTGCAGGGCAAGAGTGGGCATCGTTTAATGCAAAAAATCGCAGGAAACGTTTGGCGACCAATTAATGATGATAACGAGGTCGATCCAGAGGACGGGGATGATATTGTTTCTACAATTGATATCAATGTGCAAGATGTTGCTGAAAATTCATTAATGAATTGCCTGAAAAAGCACGGAGCAGATCATGGTTGTTTGGTGTTAATGGAAATTAAAACAGGCGAGGTGAAAGCGATTGCAAACCTTAAACGTAATAATAAAGACACCTCGTTATATCTTGAAAATTTGAATTATGCGGTAGGAGTAGCTACTGTTCCTGGTTCTACCTTTAAGTTGCCATCTCTTGTGGCAGCGATGGAAGATTTTAATCTTGATTTGAAAGAAATGATTGACATTGGTGATGGAACCTGTATTTACAGTGATGCTAAAGTTTCAGATTCTCATCACCCTGAAAAAAGTAAAATTAGCGTACAAGAAGTGTTTGAGCAGTCCTCAAATGTTGGAGTTACAAAGATTATAACCCGTTATTACTCAAAAACTCCCCAAAAATACATTGATAGATTATATAAGATGGGTTTGAATTCACCATTGAACGTCAGTATTCCAGGGGAAGCTAGCCCATATATTAAGGATACGAAGGATAAAAGTTGGTCTCAAATTTCTTTGCCTTGGATAAGTTATGGTTATGAATCAAGAATAACACCACTTCAGATTCTCAATTTCTATAGCGCGGTTGTAAACAATGGCGTAATGATGAGACCTGTTTTCGTGAAAGAAATACGAAATAGAGGAAGAGTGGTAAAAACTTTTCAACCAGAAATTATTAATCCTTCGATTTGTTCAAAATCCACCGTTGATAAAGCAAGAAAAATGATGGAGGGAGTTGTCCTTAACGGAACAGGAAGGGGAATTAAAGGTTCTTGTTACCAGGTTGCTGGGAAAACGGGCACTGCCCAATTAGGGATAGTTAACGGAAAGCAAACATATCAAGCGTCCTTTGTTGGTTACTTTCCAGCCGACAATCCTAAATATTCTTGCATTGTAGTAATAAGTGCCCCGAGTGGTGATGCTTATTATGGCGCTGCAGTAGCAGGTCCAGTATTCAAAGACGTTGCTGATAAAGTGTATTCAACAAGTTTAGAAATTCACAAAGAAATAAATTCAATTACTTCAAAAACCAATTTAAATTCTCCGTCAATTAAAACAGGATGTCAAACAGACTTGAATAATATTTTTTCTGCACTGAACGTAAAACAAACTAGTTCTGATTCAAAGGCTGAGTGGGTTTTTGCAACCAATCGAGATTCCCTAGAAGTTTCACTTCAAACAAAGGATATAGAAGGAACTCTTAAAAAGGGGATTGTTCCAAATATGGTTGGAATGACTTGTAAAGATGTATTGTATCTTTTAGAAAACAATAAAGGTCTGCGTGTCAAAGTAACAGGTAGTGGTGCAATCACAAAACAATCAATAGAAGAAGGAACTACATTCAAAAAGGGTGATGAAATCGTTTTGGAGTTAGGGCAACAAGAGTCTTTACAGTCACCAATAAATGGCCAACAATTAAAAAAAGTGGAAAGTTTTGTTCACGAAAAACAAAATAAGAAGTCAGTAATGAAGAAAGGTAATGGATAAATGCGTTTCTGATATTTAAAAATAAAAACAGTAGAAGATAGACAATAGATTGATTGAGATAAATATTAAATAAAAAGAATGAAGTTATTAAAAGACATATTGTACAGGGTGGGCTTGATAGAAGTCGTTGGCTCAACCAATGTGGCTATTAGCTCAATCCATTTCGATTCTCGAAAGATTCAAAAGGACTATTTATTTATTGCCACTAGAGGCACTTTGAATGATGGCCATAAATACATAAATGATACAATTTCAAAAGGTGCTATTGCCATTGTATGCGAAGAGTTTCCGGAGGTAATAAACAATAATATTACCTACATTAAGGTCAAAGATTCAAGTTTGGCTCTTGGGATTATTTCGAGTAACTATTACGACAACCCTTCCGAAAAAATTAAATTAGTTGGTGTCACAGGAACAAATGGTAAAACTACGACTGCAACATTATTATTCAACTTGTTCAAAAAACTCAATTACAAAGTTGGTTTGCTTTCTACCGTAAAAAATCAGATTAACAATGAAGAACTTGCTTCAACTCATACCACTCCTGATGCTATTGAGTTAAACGCGCTATTGAATGAGATGATAAAGAAGGGCTGTACACATTGTTTCATGGAAGTTAGTTCTCATGCAATAGTGCAAAATCGAATAGCTGGAATTTCATTTGTAGGCGCAGTGTTCACAAATATAACTCACGATCATTTAGATTATCATAAAACATTTGAAGAGTACATCAAAGCAAAAAAAGGCTTTTTCGATTCCTTGCCAAACGGAGCTTTTGCATTAACAAACAAAGATGATAAAAATGGAATGTTGATGCTGCAAAATACCAAAGCAACAAAAAAATCATATTCTCTTCGTGGGCTTGCTGACTATAAATGTAAGGTGGTGGAAAACCAATTTTCTGGATTACATTTAAACATAGACAACCAAGAAGTTTGGACAAAGTTAATCGGAAGTTTTAATGCCTATAATCTTCTAGCTGTTTATGCCACTGCCTTGTTGTTGAAAGAAGATAAAACCAATGTTCTGACTACATTGAGTTTGCTTGGTGCGGTAGAAGGTAGATTTCAATACATAAGAACCGATGGAGGTATTGTTGGGATCGTAGATTATGCTCATACTCCTGATGCGTTAATCAATGTATTGAGAACGATAGGAGATATACGAACAGGTAATGAAAAAGTAATAACTGTTGTTGGTTGCGGAGGTGATAGAGATGTTACTAAAAGGCCAATGATGGCTAAAATAGCGTGTGATCTTAGCGATAAAGTAATTCTAACTTCCGATAACCCTAGGTCTGAAGTTCCTGAGCAAATCATTAAAGAAATGCAGAAAGGTGTCGATGCAGTGAATTACAGAAAAACGATTTCCATTGCTGATAGAAGCGAGGCAATTAAGACTGCATGTTCCTTTGCTAAACAAGGAGATATTGTACTCATAGCAGGAAAAGGGCATGAAAAATATCAAGAGATAAACGGAGTGAAATTTCCATTTGATGATTTGAAAGTATTGCAAGAAAATTTAAATTTATTTGATAAATAATGTTCTACTACCTATTTGATTATTTACATAAAAAATTCGACTTCCCAGGAGCGGGAGTGTTTCATTACATTTCGTTTCGTGCAGCAATGGCACTCATTGTTTCATTATTGATTTCGATGGTATTCGGGAAACGGATTATTAATTTATTACATCGTAAACAAGTTGGTGAAATTGTTCGAGATTTAGGATTGCAAGGGCAATTGGAAAAGAAAGGAACTCCAACTATGGGTGGGCTAATTATACTTTCTGCCATACTTATTCCTTCGCTTTTATTCGCAAGACTTGACAATGTTTATATAGTACTGATTTTAATAACGACCGTTTGGCTTGGTGTAATAGGATTTATTGATGATTACATAAAAGTTTTCAAAAAGGATAAAAAAGGCTTACAAGGAAAATTTAAAGTCCTTGGGCAGGTAGGTATTGGATTGATAGTTGGAATTGTCCTCTACAGCAACAACCATGTCGTAGTGAAGGAAAAAATTTATTCTAATGGCCAGAGTGCATACTCAATTGACGAGATGTATGGTACAGGCAGTACACCTCAAATGCCAGTTTATTCCAAGGTTGAAACCAAATCAATGAAAACAACCATTCCATTTGTCAAGAATAATGAATTCGACTACTCCTCCTTGCTAGCTTTTCTTGGTTCTGGATATAAAAAATGGGCTTGGTTAATTTTTATTCCAATTGTGATTGTAATTATCACCGCTGTCTCGAATGGTGCAAATATTACTGATGGTATCGATGGCTTAGCTACTGGTACTTCTGCTATTATTGGAGTTGTACTAGGCATCCTTGCATACGTATCCGGTAATACAGTTTTTGCTGATTATCTTAATATTATGTACATCCCCAATGCTGGAGAACTCGTTGTATTTATTTCAGCGTTTGTGGGTGCTTGTGTCGGATTCTTATGGTACAATTCTTTTCCTGCCCAAGTTTTTATGGGTGATACGGGTAGTTTGGCACTCGGGGGAATCATTGCCGTTTTTGCAATTGCAATACGCAAAGAGTTATTAATCCCGATTCTATGTGGAGTTTTTTTGGTAGAGAATTTATCAGTTATGATGCAAGTCGCATATTTCAAAAGAATGAAAAAAAAGTTTGGAATTGAGTATGCTCGAGAAAACCGTTTGTTCAAAATGGCTCCTCTGCATCATCATTATCAAAAATTAGGCATGCATGAATCTAAAATTGTTTTTCGATTTCTGATTATTGGAATCATGTTAGCGGCACTCACAATAGTAACCTTGAAATTGAGATAATATGAAAAGCCTTGTTATACTTGGTGGAGGAGAGAGTGGAGTAGGAGCAGCTGTTCTTGCACAAAAGAATGGTTACGATGTTTTTCTTTCCGACAAAGGAAAACTAAAAGGGAAATATAAGGATGTTCTTTTGAAGTATCAAATAAGTTGGGAGGAAGAGAAACACACAGAGGAGTTGATATTGAATGCTTATGAAGTTGTAAAGAGTCCCGGTATTCCTGAAAATTCAAAGTTGATTGAGCAACTGAGACAAAAGGGGGTGAGTGTGATTTCTGAAATTGAATTTGCAGCACGATACACAAAAGCGAAGAAGATATGTATTACGGGGAGTAATGGTAAAACAACAACAACATTGCTTACCTATCACATGTTCAAAAAAGCAGGTTTGAATGTGGGATTAGCGGGTAACGTGGGACAGAGTTTTGCAATGCAGGTAGCTGAAAACGATTTTGATTATTATATCATCGAGCTGAGTAGTTTTCAATTAGACGGAATGTTTGAGTTTAGAGCTGACATTGCCATACTGCTCAATATTACTCCCGATCATTTAGATAGGTACGATTTCAAACTAGAAAAATATGCTGATTCAAAATTTAGAATAGCACAAAACCAAACAAAAGACGATGCGTTTATCTATTGCATAGATGACCCCGTTACAATGAATATGATTGATGCTAAAAATATTAAGGCAACAAAATATACTTTTTCAATAATGCAAGAAATTGAATTAGGCGCATGTTTAAACGAAAACAAACAATTAATTATAAATACAAATAACAATAATCCTTTATCTATGACAATACAAGAACTAGCCCTACAAGGTAAGCACAACATCTACAATTCAATGGCTGCAGGTATAGCAGGGAAGTTGGTCGACTTAAGAAAAGAAACAATTCGCGAGAGTCTTTCCGATTTTCATAATATTGATCATCGATTAGAATTTGTAGGTAATGTACATGGTATAGAGTTCATAAATGATTCAAAAGCCACAAATATTAATTCTACGTGGTATGCTTTAGAAAGCATGGAAAACCCTGTTATTCTAATTCTTGGTGGTGTTGACAAAGGAAACGACTATTCAATGTTAAAAGACTTAGTGAAAGAAAAAGTGAAAGCAATCATCTGTTTAGGTGCCGATAATAAAAAAATCATCAAAGCTTTTGGAGGGATGGTTGAGACCATTCTAGAGGCAAAGTCTGCAACAGAGGCTGTTGCTCAAGCTTATAAAGTAGGAAAAAAGGGAGATACTGTATTGTTGTCTCCAGCATGTGCTAGTTTTGATTTGTTTGAGAATTATGAAGACAGAGGAACTCAATTTAAACAAGCTGTAAGAGCACTTTAGATTTTACCATTCATAAAACAAAAAATGAAATTATTAAAATATATAAAAGGGGATAAAGTCATTTGGACAGTAGTTGTTCTACTTTCTCTATTATCTATTTTAGTTGTTTATAGTTCGGTTGTGGCATTAGCCTATCGTTATAAAGGAGGCGATACAGGCTCTTACCTAATCAAACATATTTTTATTGTTGGTTCAGGATTGTTTCTAATGTACTTAATTCACAAAGTGAAATACACTTACTTTTCTCGAATTTCTCAAATAGCAGTGATTGTTTCTGCACCATTGTTGCTTTATACATTAATGAAAGGGGTAAGTGCAGGTGAAGCGAGTAGATGGTTGGCAATACCTGGTACTTCGCTCACCTTCCAAACTTCTGATTTTGCAAAGTTGGCTTTAATAGCCTATGTGGCAAGAATGCTTTCACTAAAACAAGATGTTATAAAAGATTTTAAGAAAGCATTTTTGCCAGTCGTATTCCCAATCGCTATTGTTTGTGCATTAATATTACCAGCTAATTTTTCTACAGCAGCCTTGTTGTTTCTTACTTGCTTGGTACTGATGTTCATTGGTAGAATCAATACAAAACATCTATTAATACTCATTGGTTCAGGACTTGTGTTTGGTGCATTGTTAATTCTGTTGATATTTAATTTTCCAAATATTATCAAGCGTGGCGAAACGTGGAAGGCAAGAATTGAGAATTTTAAGAATGGTGATAGTCAAAGTAATTTTCAGGCTGAGCAAGCAAAAATAGCCATCGCCACTGGAGGCATTGTTGGAAAAGGTCCTGGCAATAGTATGCAACGTAATTTTCTTCCTCAAGCGTCTTCCGATTTTATCTTTGCTATAGTCATCGAAGAATGGGGTTTAATAGCGGCTATCATTATTGTCTTTCTCTACATTGTTTTATTGTTTCGGGGCATCCGTATTGCGAATAAAAGCGAACGAACATTTGGCAGTTTACTCGCAGTCGGGCTAACATTTAGTTTGGTGTTTCAAGCAATGATTAATATGGCTGTAGCAGTAAATTTATTTCCTGTCACAGGACAACCATTACCCTTAGTGAGTATGGGAGGTACATCAATTTGGTTTACAAGTATTGCTATCGGAATTATTTTGAGTGTAAGTAAAGACGTTGAATCCCCTGAACAAATAAATGAAAGTGTTGAAGCCATATAGAATCATATTGAGTGGAGGTGGTACAGGAGGACACATCTTCCCTGCTATAGCCATTGCTAATGCGATAAAGGCTCTTCGACCTGATACAGAGTTCTTGTTCGTAGGTGCCGAAGGAAAAATGGAAATGGAAAAAGTGCCAGCCGCTGGTTTCAAAATTGAAGGCTTATGGATTAGCGGATTTCAACGAAAATTAACGCTTTCTAATTTAGCATTTCCATTCAAGGTCTTAAGTAGCTTGAGGAAAGCGAAATCAATTTTCAAAACATTTAAACCTGATGCTGTTATTGGCACAGGTGGGTTTGCAAGTGGTCCTATGTTACAAGTTGCAGCAAAATGGGGCGCAGTTACATTAATTCAAGAACAGAATTCTTACCCTGGTATAACCAATAAAATTCTATCAAAAAAAGTAGATAGAATATGTGTTGCTTATAATGGCATGGAGAAGTATTTTCCTAAACAGAAAATATTGCTTACAGGAAACCCTGTTCGCCAAGATATTCTGAACTTGCAAGGAAAGCGAGAACGTGGCCTTGAATATTTTGGTATTAGTGGAGACAAGAAAGTGATTTTGGTCATTGGTGGAAGTTTGGGTGCCAGAACAATTAATGAAAGTATCCTAAATTGCATCGATACATTTGCGAAAAGCAATATTCAATTGATCTGGCAAACAGGAAAAGCATTTTTCGAAACAGCAACCAATGCAACTCTCAATTACTCTAACGAAGGTATTAAATCATTTGATTTTATTCATAAAATGGACCTTGCATATGCTGTTGCTGATTTGGTTATTTCTAGAGCTGGTGCTATTTCTATTTCTGAATTATGCTTGGTCAAAAAGCCTTGCATTTTAATTCCATCACCTAATGTGGCTGAAGACCATCAAACAAAAAATGCAATGGCCTTGGTGACTTATAATGCAGCCCAAATTATTAAAGACGTTGATGCCAGGGCAAACCTGTGCGGTGTAACAATGGGGTTAATAAATGATAAGGAACAGTGTGACAAATTGGCCGTTAACATTGGTCGGTTAGCGCTCCAAGATTCAGCAGCCGTCATTGCCAATGAAATTATAGCCTTAATAAATAGTAGAAAGTAGAATGGAAGAGTTGAACTTTGCAAAAATCACTCAAGTTTATTTCTTAGGAATAGGAGGAATTGGTATGAGTGCCCTTGCTCGATACTTTAATGCTATGGGCAAAAAGGTAAGTGGATACGATAAGACACCTACTAAGCTAACAGATGAATTGATTGCTGAGGGAATCGACATACATTTTCATGACGCTATTCGTTTAATTCCTGCATCCATTAAGCAACTTCCCTATGCCATCGAAAATATTTTAATTGTTTATACACCTGCAGTTCCAAAGGATCATAGCGAATACATTTATTTCAAAGAAAATGGGTTTGTTTTAAAAAAGAGAGCCGAAGTACTCGGAATGATAACTCAAAACACAAACACGGTAGCAGTTGCCGGAACTCATGGCAAAACAACAACGTCTACACTCATTGCACATATTCTCAAAACTGCCAACCTCGACCCTTCCGCGTTTCTTGGTGGAATTTCACAGAACTATTCAACCAATCTTCTTCTGAGTTCAAATCAGTCTCATAACAATTTGGTGGTTGTAGAAGCTGATGAATACGATCGTTCCTTCTTAACGCTGCATCCCGAGATAGGTGTCATTACATCTGTTGATGCTGACCATCTTGATATATACGGTGATGAGAAATACATGCACGAGTCGTATTCCTTGTTCGCTCGTCAAGTCAAATCGAAATTAATTTTGAAGACAAGTATTGTTGATAAGATAGCAGGTGATAGAAAACCAATTACGTATTCTATCAATGATGATTCTTCTGATTATTTTGCACAGAACATTATAATAAAAGATGGTGTTTATCAATACGACATTGTTACACCAACAAACATCTTCTCGCAATTAACAATCGGTTTACCAGGAATGCACAATGTCGAAAATTCTATTGCTGCTGTAGCAGTGGCTTGCGAAATGGGTGTTTCTGAAGGAAAAATACGTGAAGCATTAAAATCATTTGGCGGAGTAAAACGTAGATTTGATTATCAGATAAAAACAACTGACCTCATCTACATAGATGATTATGCACATCATCCAGAAGAACTGAAAGCGGCCATCAATTCAGCGAAAGAAATGTATCCAGGGAAAAAGATTACTGGGATATTTCAGCCTCATTTGTTCACTCGTACTCGCGATTTTGCTGATGATTTTGCAAGAAGCCTCGATTTGCTTGATGAGTGTATCTTGATGGAGATTTATCCTGCGCGCGAATTGCCCATCGAAGGCATCGATTCAAATTTGCTTTTAAGTAAAATGAAATCGTTGAACAAGTGCATTGTTCAGAAAGATGATTTGATAGAAGAACTCGGAAAGCGAGATTTGGAAGTGTTGCTTACGTTAGGAGCTGGCGACATCGATACGTTTGTGGACCCTATCAGAATTGCATTAACGAAAAAACTTGAATCGAAATAATGAAAAAGTTAAAGAAAATACTTTTTATTTCACTTTGGGTGGTTCTAGTTTCGGGCCTTTTTGTGCTCATGGGTTTTGTAAACAACGAACAAAGTTTAATGCTATGCAAAAGCATTGATGTCAAAATGAATCAGGATGACGATGTATATTTTTTGGATAAGATAGCAGTCGAAAAGTTGATAACCGAAAGTGGACATCCCATCATTGGTGAACAAAAGTACATGGTCAATACTCCTGATATCGAAAGAGCTTTGGATAGCCATGCAGATATAGCCAAAGCAGAAGTGCATCTTACCATTGATGGACAACTCAAAGTGAACGTGAAACAACGCAAACCATTGCTTCGCATCTTTAATGCAAAAGGAGAGAGTTATTACATTGACAATGTTGGCAAACTTATGCCTCTTTCCGACAACTACACTGCACGTGTACTAGTCGCCAATGGTAACATTCAAGAATCCTATGGTACAAGCTATATGTATTCCATTCAAGATATAGGTAACGACAGTACCAAAAGAGTAAACAGTAGTCTAGATGAATTATATGCCATGGCAACTTACATCAACAATGATAAATTCTGGAAGGCTCAAGTACAGCAGGTATTTGTCAATAATGAAAAGGACATGGAATTGGTTCCATTGGTTGGCGACCATAAAATTATATTTGGCGACACCACATCAATGGACGAAAAATTTAAAAAGTTAATGACGTTTTATCTTCAAGGATTAAACACCACTGGATATTGGAGAAGGTATTCTACCATCAATCTTAAGTTTAAAAATCAAATAGTTTGCACAAAAAAATAATAATAAAATGGAATCATCAGAAATTGTAGTTGGTTTAGACATCGGAACCACAAAGATTGTAGCCATTGTTGGCCGTAGAAACGAATTCGGTAAAATCGAAATCCTAGGGATGGGTAAATCCGAATCGTATGGTGTTGCTCGCGGAGTAGTTCAAAACATTGACAAAACCGTAGAAGCAATACAGGTAGCCGTGAGCGAAGCTGAAGCAAAATCAGGGGTTGATATTAAAGTGGTTAACGTGGGTATTGCAGGGCAACACATCAAGAGTAATCAACATAGAGGTATTAAAACCCGCGCTAGTGCCGAGGATGAGATTTCTCAAAATGATATTGATGCTTTGATTGATGACATGTTTAAGCTGGTGATGCAACCTGGTGAGGAAATTATTCACGTGGTGCCTCAAGAATACATCATCGACAACGAGTCTGGAATAAAAAATCCGATAGGCATGGCAGGCATTCGTTTGGAAGCCAATTTTCACATCATCACAGGGCAAATAGCTGCTGCACGCAACATCTACAAATGTGTCAACAAGTCGCACCTCGATGTTTCTGGATTAACGCTTGAACCCCTTGCTTCGGCTGATGCTGTTTTAAGCGATGAAGAAAAAGAAGCAGGTGTAGTGCTTGTAGATATTGGTGGTGGAACTACTGATATTGCTATTTTCCAAGATGGCATCATTCGCCACACCGCAGTTATTCCTTTTGGTGGAAACATCATCACCGAAGATATCAAAGAAGGTTGCACCATAATCAAAAGCCAAGCTGAATTATTGAAAATAAAATTCGGGTCAGCATTATCAAGCGAAAATCAAGAGAACGAAATTGTTTCCATTCCTGGATTAAGAGGACGTGCACACAAAGAGATTTCTGTTCGTAACTTATCGTCCATCATTCAGGCACGTATGGAAGAGATTATTGAACATGTGTATTACGAAATAAAAAATTCTGGTTACGAGAAGAAACTAATTGCAGGCATTGTGGTAACTGGTGGTGGTGCTCAATTGAAACATGTTCCTCAATTGGTCGAATACATCACAGGTATGGATACCCGCATTGGTTATCCAAACGAACACCTTGCAAAAGGAAGTGAAGCAGTTACAAGTCCATTGTTTGCAACTTCAGTAGGTTTGGTGATGAAGGGACTAGAAGCTTTGGATAAACAAAATAAGAAAAACGCAATCAACAAAGTGCCCGAACAAGGCAAAATTACGGGTCATTCAAAGGACAAATCATCAGGGTTCTTCGAACGTTTGAAAACTTTCTTTGACGAAGATTCAGCAAAAAATTAACCAACATCTTAATTGAAATTAACATTCGATGGTTAGTAACTAAATCAGAAGTGTTGATTACGAATTGAAAAATAAAGCAATTTTAGTCCGTTGAAAAACAACTCAACATTTAAGTACAAAAAAACAAAAGTTTTAAATTAAAAGAAATGATGAAATTCGATTTACCTCAAGACAACTCTTCAATAATAAAAGTTATTGGTGTAGGCGGTGGCGGTAGCAATGCTGTTAATCATATGTACAAACAAGGAATCAAAGGTGTTGATTTTATAGTTTGTAATACCGACCAACAAGCCTTGGACATGAGTCCTGTTCCGTTGAAAATAGTTTTGGGTGCAACCCTTACCAAAGGTCGCGGTGCTGGTTCATTGCCCGAAGTAGGACGCAATGCTGCCATCGAAACCATTGAGGATATAAAAAGTATTATAGGCACCAACACCGAAATGCTTTTCATCACTGCTGGTTTGGGCGGTGGTACTGGCACAGGTGCTGCTCCTGTTATCGCTCAAGCGGCCAAAGAAATGGGAATACTTACAGTTGGTATTGTTACCATTCCGTTTGGTTTCGAAGGTAAAAAACGTAAAGCTCAAGCTGACGAAGGAATGGAAGCATTGAAACAAAATGTGGATACATTGCTTGTCATCAGCAACGATAAATTGCGCGAAATATATGGCAACTTAAAAGTAACCGAAGCATTTGGTCATGCTGACGATGTGCTTACTACTGCTGCTAAAGGAATTGCCGACATCATCACCACTACTTTGCAAATAAATACTGACATCAACGATGTGAAAACCGTGATGAAAGATAGTGGTGTGGCCATCATGGGTTCTGCTCAAGCAAGTGGCGAACAACGTGCTTTGCGTGCTGTTGAACATGCTATGTCATCACCATTGCTTAACGATAGCAACATCAAAGGTGCTCGTTATGTATTGGTAAACATTACTTGTGGAGAGGACGAAATCACCATGGATGAGTTGGGCGAGATTACTGACTACATACAAGATGCTGCTGGTATGACAGCCGAAGTAATCAAAGGTTACGGAGTGGATATGTCATTAGGCGACAAAGTAAACATCACCATCATTGCTACTGGATTTAATTCAAACAAAGATGCCGGTATCTATATCGAGAAAAAAGCACCTGAGCGTATTGTGCTTCCGCTTTATGACGAAGTGAAGAAAGAAGAAGCTCCTGTAGTAGCCACTCCTGTTGCTCCTGCTCCTGTGGCTGAAGCCAAAGAAATGGAAGAAAGTTTTTTCAACGAAATAGAAATTACTTCGTACATCAAAGAACAAACACCTAGCCCTGTGGCTATCGAAGAAACCGTTGAGGAGGAAGACGAAATAGAAGTTCCTGAGCCTTTTATGTACATCAAAGAAAATGTAGTAGAAGAGAAACAAGAGGAAATACAAGAAGAGAAAAAAGAAATTTCGTTTGAATTCGAAGTTACCAATACGGCTAATATCGAAGCAATAGAAGAGCCATTTATCATATCAAGCAAGGTTGAAAACATCGAAGCCAATGTGCATGACGAGATAGAAATGGTGGCTAAAACAGAGCAAGACGAGCAATTGCGCAAAGCGCAAGACCGTGTGGCAAAACTCAAAGCGTTGAGCCATAAATTGAAGTCACCGAATGGACTAGCTGAACTCGAAAACGAACCGGCTTACAAACGCAGAAATGTCAATTTGGATGCTACTCCTCATTCATCCGAATCGCAAGTGTCGCGATACACACTTACGGAAGGGGATGATAAGAAGGTGGAGATTAAACCAAACAATTCGTTTTTGCACGACAATGTTGACTAAATAAGTTTCATCATTTATACGAAAGCTGCCGATACTCATCGGCAGCTTTTTTTTTGCTTTTACATTTGAATCGTGTGGGTGGGTAATTAGTTAATTTGAGATGGTTGTGTTGAGAACTCTTCTAAAAACTCGTCAAACCCTCGTCCTCGTTTTTAATGTGTACGCTCTAGAAATGCGTTTGCAACGCATTTTTAATCCATCTTTCATTCCCTTTTACCTATTCCCTATTCCCTATTCCCCATTACCTATTCCCTATTCCCCATTCGCTATTCCCCATTCCCTATTCCCTATTCACTATTCCCTTTTCCCTATTCCCTTTTCCCTATTCCCCATTCGCTATTCCCTATTCGCTATCCCTTTTCCCCATTCACTCAAAAAAAAATCCCACTCATTTCTGAGCAGGATTTTTTTCTGAAGCAAACCATGCATTCAGCCCTAAACCACCTTCACCAATTTTATACTTGGCACCAACACCTTTCTTCGGTCTATTTTCACTTCTATCACTTGTTCCACATACCCAGGTGCCGAAAATCGTATTTTCCAAATACCTATTTTCAACTTCATCAGTTTAAATAAGCCCAAACTATCCGTCATCACCACCTTTTGATTCATCGTTCCAGTATAGTTCACCGTTTCCATTTTACCATCCTTTACAAACAAGGCCCCTGTCAACGAGTCTACCATCGTTGGCCACACACCTTGGTTTTTTACACCCGTTCTCACAAGCTTCTTCAAACTAATAAAACTACTCGCAAACGTTGGGTAAGTACTTGTTATTGTTCCTGGCAACAACGATTCCAAATACATCAACGAGCTCGCCATTTTAGGCATCCATTCAAGTTCAAATTCTATCTTGGCATTATTCACATCAGCATCTGCCAGTGCCCATGCACCTTGTTTACCTTCAAAATCACTCACCAAGTTCATCGCATCTGTCACTTGCGCTGCCGTAAAATAATCAAGTGCATCCACCGGATAATCCGTCAACACACCTGTCAACACCTCATTCAAACTCTCGCTTCTTCCCACAAAGTTTTCATCCTTTTCCTTCATCAGTTTCGCGCTAGTCGCATTCCTCATTTGCCCTTTCAATATTGTTAAGTTTTTCAAAATCGCAAACGACAAACAATTACTCGTAATCATTCCCAGTGCATCCGAAGCCATTTGCTTCGCCAGCACCTTTGCAGTAGTTATATCAGTCAAGTCGGCATTCGCACGGGTGTTCACTGCCAGCACCTCGTTGTTCAAATACCCTACAAATTTCACGGCCTCTGTTTTAAATACCGGGCGCAAGGCCACCGCTGTCGGGTTGTTAGTAAACAACAACCCATACTTTGTCCATTTATTATAATGGATGGTACAATTCAAATTTAAACCTGTCATCACTCTTTTTTTTAATTTTTGTTATTAATTCTGTTTTTTCCTTTCGTCCCTCTCCTTGCTTGCCGCTAGGTTGTTTAAGGCCGACTTGTTTATTTCGTCACAAAATTACCCACCTTTTCATTTCTATTTTCGCGTTTTTTGCCAATCCCCCTTTTCATTTGGCGAAACCCCCTTTTCGCTTTGCCAAGCCACCTCCTTCACCTCACATTCCACCCGCCTAATTCACCTTCCCATCCTCCTTACCCAATATCCAATCACAATTACTCATCCTCCTAAACTCCGCTTTATAACCCTCCGTCACCACTATTTCTTTCTGGTTAATCAACACAATCAGTCCCCCGTTCGTGTCAAGGTATTTCATCACATACCCCATATTCACCATATACGACCGATGCACCCTACAAAACCCAAATGGCAAAAGCTTTTTCTCCAGCTTGCACATCCCCACACACAGCGTCTGCCTTTGCAAACACAGTTGTTTCACTTCTTCCTCTCTGCATACTCCGCTCAGCTGATTTTCCAGTACATAATACACATGCGTATATTGGTTATCAGCCTCCAGATACACAATAAGATCTTTGTTAAATTGAATTCGTTGGTTCCCGCTGGGCAACCAGATAGACGATGATTGAGGTATAGGTAACATATCATTAGTTTTTTAGCGTACCAGCTCAGCATTCCACATGCCTTGCCACTACAGGTTTATAATTACTACTTAATTAATAAACGTAAAAAACTAATTCATCTATCTCACTCTATTTTGGTATGTAACTTAAGCCTTTTTAGCTTCCATTTTTATTTCATTAACGCTCCTCGTTTTGTTTTATTGTGTACAATGCAAAATATTTTTAATCTTCCTATCTCTTCTACTTCAAAAAATCGCCATGCCTCATCTTCAGCCAACCATGCCTATTCTTAGTCTTTATCCATTTCGAGTTTCTGTTCAAAACAAAGATTATCTTGTTTTTTCCTGTTTTATAAGTCAAACTATTTCTTATATTTGTCTAACAAACATAATATTCATCTGAAAGCTCTTACCACATATCTCCAAGCTTTTAAAAAACTAAAACGCGGCACTACCAAGTATGGCAAAGCTCCTCATAAACCTATGTTATTGCTTAGTGTTTTGCAGGGTTTCCAAAACAAACTGATAACCCAAAACCGAATAACAATTACCCCTGAATTGATATTTTTGTTTAAAACCAATTGGAGTAATCTGGTAAATACTCAGCATGTATGCACTTTTGCGCTTCCGTTTTTTCATTTAAAGGGAGAAAAATTCTGGCACTTGGTTCCGAAACCAGGATTTGAAGCAGTGCTTAATATCAAAGAATCGATGAGTAGTTTAACAGAATTAAATGCTGCTGTGCTCTGTGCTGTGTTAGATGAGGATTTGTACAGTTTGATGAAAGAGGAACAATCGAATTTGATATTACAACAATTTTTGATTGATGAGTTTTTTGCCGACACCAAAACCAAGTACCGCAACCCGGGAAGTGCCCAGCAAACCATGTTTGACGACCTTGAAGGGAAAATACTACACGAGCCTGCCGCAGCTTACCGAGCCGAAATAAAAAAACTGATAGAAGAAAAAAACGAAGAAGAAATTTTTATAAGAGGAAGTTTGTTTAAACGAGAAATACCAAAAATATATAACAACACCTGCTGTATTTCGGGGATGAAGATAGATGCAGTGATTAATGTTTCGATGATTGATGCCTGCCATATTGTGCCTTTTGCCGAAAGTTATGACGATACCATTACCAACGGCATAGCCCTATGCCCCAATTTACACAGGGCTTTCGACCGGGGGTTGATAAGCATTGATGATGATTACCGAGTGGTAATTTCGAATAAGTTTAAAGAAGAAACCAGCAATTATGGCATTGGCATTTTTGCAGGCAAACAAATAAACCTACCCGCTAACCCTAAGTTTTACCCTAGTTTGGAGAATTTTGGGAGGCATAGGGGGAGGTTTGGGGGGGAGATAAAGCAGAATTAATATAGTTTTTAAAATAATGCAACATGAACTGCTGTTTGAATTCCAACTTCAATATTTACTGCTTGAACTAATTGATAAAGTTGAATTTCGTTTTCCGCATCAAGCACTTCAAAACTAATAGTTAACGCATAAGGAACTTCTGATGAGGTTTTTGTTTCCCAACCTTTGTGCCCAATCACTGCAATGCAAAATTCATCAGGTAATTGATTTGACTTTAATATTGCCCAATCTTTTTGTAATGTTCCATCTTGTTTTCTTACACCTCCTAGTCCCTCATCTATTTTGTTTTTTATTTTCCAATTTATTCCATCACCTCTATCAACTTCTGTTACTGCTATTTCAGAATTCATATCTTTTAAAATTCTTGCGTTAAACACCTCTTGCGTTTCTCCTAATTTGGCAGATTCCCAATTAAGCCAAGTTGAAAGATAAGATTTAGTTCCTTTTCTTGTCCTTCTTGGATTTGCAAAATAAGATAATGTTACTTCAATTAATACATCATAATCATAACCAGGTCTTTTTACTTCTTGAGGAATATTTATTTTATATACATGTGCTTGCTTAGCTGAAATATTACCTTCTGTAATAAATGTAATTCTGTCTTTAGAATTTTCTGTCGCTCTTTTTAAATCAGGAATTCCATATCCCAATGACCTAATTATATTTATTGTAGGGTTTTTAAAAGTGTCATTTGGATGTCTTGCCGATTGAGCTATTAATGCCCGATACATTAAAACTCCTTCATTGGGAAATTCTTTTTGCAGTATTCCTGCAATATGACTAACCTTTGGTGTTGCAAATGAAGTTCCAACATCATCTTTGCCTACTGCATTTACACCCGTTTTAACCAACTCTGGAGATGTATCTTTGTGTGTTGTAATAATTCTTGCAGATGTTTTTTCTACAATTAAATCGCCACCAAATTCAACCACATCTGGTTTAATCATGCCCCACAAACCCAATCCAGTTCTAGTAAACGAAGATGGTTCGCCAAACCTACCAAATGATTTTTTATCGAGGTCTTCAAAATTAGCATGGCAAACAGAACCAACAGTTAAAGCAAAACAGCTTTGAGAAGGGTCGGATATTCTACTCGCATTTTCATATAAATAATCGGGATAGTTTGTACCGCTATTTAAATGTTGATTAATTCCTGGGTTGGTAAGATGACCAAGCCCGCTTTTTATGTTTCCAGTTGCTATGATGAATAATACTTTCCTCTCAAACATTAATTTATCAATTGTGGCACTCCATTGAGACATGTGGGTTGTTCTGCATGGTGTTGAATAAGTAACCGATAAATTAAAAACCTTAGATTCGCTAAAATCATCTAACACATGTTCCATCAAGGCAGGTGGATATAATTGAATTGGCAGTTTTCTGTCTTGGTTTAAAATACGCGCATTTGATAAAAAGAAACGCAATTTTACTTTATCATCACCCTTTGGGATATTGGCTCCATATAAAACAGCTCCAGCTACTTTAGTTCCATGCCCTCCTCCCCCAACGGCATCTACAACCGATATATCTCCGGGCACATAACTTTTTGATTTAGTTGTTAAAATTGCCGGACTAAGAAGTTTATGTCCTTCAAGTATTCCACTATCTATAATACAAATGGATGGTGAATCAGCATCAGGAGCTGTAATTATAGCTTCAATAATTTCAGTATTTTTTTCTTCAGAGTTTGGAGCAGATAGTTCCTCTGCTTCATTTATTTCAAAAACAAATTGAAAATTATTTACTAAATCTTTAAGTCCAATACCATTAATTTTAATTCGGCAACAAAAACTATCCGAGAAAGTAATAAATTGATCAAGAATCAATTCCCCGCCAAAAAACGTAACAAAGTTATTTAGAAGTTTTGTTCTCT
>CAIWDF010000289.1 GCA_903911435.1 uncultured Bacteroidota bacterium | reverse complement strand
TGAGATTACAAAGAGTGATGCGCTGAATAAATGCACCCGATTGGACTGGAAATCCTTTTTCTTTGACCTTTTCGGGCAAAGAAAAAGATTGGAAGGAAAGCGGGACTAAGGGGAACGAAGAGTGAGAAACTGCCTGCCCCAAAATTTAGTTGTTGGTTGTTAGTTGTTGGTTGTTGGGGGTGCTTCTCAAATCTAACCTCTCAAATCTAGTCCCACCCAAAATTATTCCTTAACATTGCATCATAAATAATTGCAAAAACTTAAACTTAATTCCTAATCGTTTGTTTATTGAAACCATGAAAACAAAACTCATTTTATTTGTCCTCTCGTCAGCCCTTGCCTCCTGTGCGCAACCAAGCAGCGAAAAAACAAGTAAACAAACCAACTTAACCAAAGAACAAACAACTAAAACCATGGACACAGCAACATTCGGAGCAGGCTGCTTTTGGTGCGTAGAAGCACAATTTCAATTATTAGAAGGAGTCGTATCGGTCACCTCAGGCTTTTCGGGAGGAACCATTAAAAACCCCGCCTACCGCGAGGTGTGCGAAGGAAGAACAGGTCATGCCGAAGTATGTCAAATAGTGTACGACCCAGCCAAAATATCGTACGATGAGCTATTGGCCGCTTTCTGGAAAACCCACGACCCTACACAACTCAACCGACAAGGCAATGATGTAGGAACTCAGTATCGCTCGGTGATATTTTATCACAACGACAATCAGAAAACATTAGCCGAAAACTACAAACAAAAGCTCAACGCCTCCAAAGCTTGGGACCACGACATTGTGACGGAGATAAGCCCCTTCACGGTGTTTTACAAAGCCGAAGATTATCATCAAAACTACTTTAATGCCAATGGCGACCAACCGTATTGCCACTACGTGATACAACCCAAAGTGGAGAAGTTTAGAGAAGTGTTTAAAGGAAAACTAAAGAAATAAACTACGCATGAGTGAGCACAAAGTAATCGTGTTGGGAGGAGGAGCAGCAGGCTTTTTTGCAGCCATCAATTGTGCTTTGCACCACCCCAAAAGCAAGGTTACTTTGTTAGAAAAAACCAATAAACTACTTGCAAAGGTGCGCGTGTCGGGAGGAGGCAGGTGCAATGTTACGCATGCATGTTTCGATAATAAACTATTGGTAAAAAACTATCCTCGTGGCGAAAAAGAACTGCATGCTGTGTTTAGCCGATTCACCACCACCGATACCATCAACTGGTTTGAGCAACGTGGAGTGAACTTAAAAACCGAAGACGATGGACGCATGTTCCCCACTACAGATAGCTCCGAAACCATTGTGAATTGCTTGATACGCGAAGCGAACCAAGCAGGTGTGGAGATAAAACAAGGTGTTGAGATTGAAGAAATAATAAAAAACGAAGACGACACATTTACGCTTAAAGCCAACAATGGTGGCAGTTTCGAATGCAACCAATTGATTGTTGCCACAGGCGGAAATGCGAAAGCAGAAGCTTACGAATGGTTGCACAAACTCGGACATAGCATCATCAAGCCTGTGCCTTCGCTGTTTACATTTAATATTCCTGATAATAAAATCACTGCGTTGATGGGCATTTCGGTGCCACATGCAAGGGTAAGAATTGCGGGTTCGAAAGTAGAAACCGAAGGCGCTTTGATGATAACGCATTGGGGCATGAGTGGTCCTGCGGTGCTTAAAGCCTCGGCTTGGGGCGCTCGCGAGCTGAGCGAAATGAACTATGAGTACAAGGCCATGATTAATTGGTTGCCCAAACATACCGAGGAAAAACTACGCATAGAGTTCAACAGCATTCGCGAAGAGTTTCCGGCAAAAACGATAGTGAACCTTGCACCCGTTGAACTCCCGAAAAGGCTTTGGGAGTTTTTGGTAGAAAAGGCAAACATTGCTTCTACCACTCGTTGGGCCGATTTGCCTAAGAAGAACTCCAATGTTTTAATCAATCTATTGCTTAATGATGAGTATACGGTAAGAGGTAAAACTACTTTTAAAGAAGAGTTTGTAACCTGCGGAGGTATCAACTCGAAAGAGATTGATTTTGCTACGATGCAAAGCAAATTGATAAATGGACTGTATTTTGCAGGTGAAATAATAAATGTGGATGGTGTTACGGGAGGGTTTAATTTTCAGAACGCTTGGAGTACCTCTTGGGTTGCAGCCCGATTGGAATCGAAAACGAAAACATCAACAACCTAAAGAATTAACGACAAATTATTAATAGCGTACGCAGTAATTTTTACATTTGCCAAACCAAATAAACACAACAAACCTAACGACTATGTATAAATTCATGATCACTATAGAACTTCCTGAGGACTTTACAGAGGAGTTCATTTCATTAATTCCGAAACAACGCGCACATATAGATAAGTTAATGGACGAAGGAACTATACTTCAGTATGCGCTTTCCATGGACCGTCAACAATTGTGGGTGATACTATTAGCAAAGTCGGAGAAGAGTGCGCAGAACGTTCTCGCTTCATTCCCGATATATGAATACATGCGACCAACCATTATTCCTTTGGCCTTTTCGAATTCGGTTTCGCATGAATTGCCAAAAATAATATTGAACTAAATCCTCTTTAATACAAAAGATGAAGAAAATAGTACATAAAGCTTCGGAACGAGGCCATGCTAATCACGGTTGGTTGAATGCATATCATTCGTTCAGCTTTGCTAATTATTACGACCCAAGTAAGGTTCATTTCGGATTGTTACGAGTGTTGAATGATGATACGATAGGACCAGGGACAGGCTTTGGCACCCACCCACACGACAATATGGAGATAGTGACCATACCGCTAAAAGGTACGCTCGAACATAAAGATAGCATGGGTAATATAGGAGTGATACGTCCGAACGAAATACAAGCTATGAGTGCAGGTTCGGGATTGATGCATTCGGAATACAACCATTCGAAAACAGAAGAATTGAACCTGTTGCAAATTTGGGTATTCCCTAAATTGAAAAACATTGAACCGAGATACGAACAACGAGTGTTTTCGGCTGAAGAAAAAAATGGAAAATTCAAAACCATAGTGGCTCCAGTAAAATCAAGTGATATCATGTGGATTAATCAGGATGCTTATTTCTCGCTGGGTAAATTTGAAAAGTATAGCCAAGTGGAATACACTATACAGCATCCTGGCAATGGTGCTTATATTTTCATGATAGAAGGAGAAGCTAGTATTGAAGGAGAAGTGCTTGGCCAACGTGATGCTATGGGTATATGGGAAACACCAAAAATTTCAATAACGACCAACATCAATTCAGAAATACTCATCATTGAAGTTCCTATGAATTAAATAAAGTAGAAGTAATAAAAAAAGGCAAGTTGATTAATTTCAACTTGCCTTTTTTATTTGTGGATAGAAAGGAAATTATCTCAAATCTTCGACAGAGAT
The DNA here is from genome assembly GCA_903911435.1 of uncultured Bacteroidota bacterium. Lineage (GTDB taxonomy): Bacteria > Bacteroidota > Bacteroidia > 2-12-FULL-35-15 > 2-12-FULL-35-15 > 2-12-FULL-35-15. Next base: position 14,317 of record CAIWDF010000289.1, on the reverse strand, counting down.
GCCGGGATGTGCTTTTGCGTTGAAAGTAAAATCAGCATCGGCCATAGCTGCATTTCCCTCGAATGTCTTGATAGTATAGGTTTGTGTAGAACCATCTTTCATCAACATTTTTACACTTGATATTTGCTTTTTTGTTTTGTCGATGAACAACTTTGCGGTATGAAACTTCTTCTTATCGGGATTCAAAGGAAACAGACTTATATTTTGTGTGATGGCATCTTCACCATCAAATTTATATTTATATCCTTTTTCGTAGATTGTAAATATGGTAGTTGGATTAAGGGCATCGTCCCCTCCTGCTTCCATGTCTTTTACTTGCACTTCGTTTGCATCTTTAATAAAGTCCCAAACGGTTTTCCCATCACAATAAATTTCATGTCCTGGGATTTCTAATTTGTATTTATTTCCTTTCGTTTGAATTTTTCCATTTTGCGAATCTTTCGTTTTGTCTTTCTTTTCATTGACAAATGTAAACTCGGCTTTGATGGATGTGTAAGCCTTTGTTTTTGCACTCAACTCATCAAGAATTTTTTTTGCCTGAACATCAACTTGTCCTTTTGCATTAAAAATAATTGCACTAAAAATTGCTATTGCTAATATTCCTTTTTTTATCATGTTTTTATTATTTGTTCTCCGAATCTTTCAAAAATTGTTCCAAAGATAACATATCTTTAATTAATACTTCTCTTGCTTTGGAGCCTTCGAAAGGACCAATGATGCCAGCCGATTCCAACTGATCAACAATTCTGCCTGCACGGTTGTAACCCAGTTTTAATCTTCTTTGTAAGAGAGAAGCAGAACCTTGTTGAGTTTGAACAACAATTTCGGCAGCTTGTTTGAAAAAGCTATCTCGCTGCGAAGGGTCGTCATCCTTATTGCCTGCACCGTCTCCATTTTCGTCCACATATTCGGGAAGCATAAACGCTGTAGGATAACTACGTTGGCTACCAATGAAATCGCATATCTTGTCCACTTCGGGAGTGTCGACAAAAGCACATTGAAGACGAATCAAGTCGTTGCCTGTGGAAAGCAACATATCACCTCTTCCGATGAGTTGATCGGCACCACCTGAATCAAGAATGGTTCGTGAATCTATCTTGGATGTAACTCTGAATGCAATACGTGCAGGGAAATTGGCTTTAATGGTCCCTGTGATAATATTGACGGATGGTCGTTGGGTTGCAATAATCAAATGAATCCCTATAGCACGAGCCAACTGAGCAAGCCTCGCAATAGGTGTTTCAACCTCTTTACCGGCTGTCATAATTAAGTCGGCAAACTCATCTACCACAAGCACAATGTAAGGCAAAAACTTATGCCCGTTGTTTGGGTTAAGTTTTCGTGAAATAAATTTAGCATTGTATTCTCGCAAATTACGTACTTCAGCATCTTTCAACAAATCGTAACGCTGATCCATTTCGATACACAAAGAGTTGAGCGTATGCACCACCTTTTTGGTATCAGTGATAATGGCTTCGGCACTGTCAGGAAGTTTGGCTAAATAATGACGTTCTATTTTATTGAACAATGTTAACTCCACTTTTTTAGGATCAACCAACACAAATTTTATTTGAGATGGGTGTTTTTTATAAAGCAATGATACTAATACAGCATTCAAACCCACCGACTTTCCTTGACCTGTAGCACCCGCCATGAGCAAGTGAGGCATCTTTGCCAAATCAGCAATAAATATTTCGTTGCTGATAGTCTTACCCAATGCGATGGGTAAATCCATTTTTGTATTCTGAAATTTATCTGATGCTAATAGCGTACGCATGGGTACCATCTCAGGATTTAAATTTGGCACCTCAATACCAATGGTTCCTTTGCCAGGCATTGGAGCAATAATACGAATACCGAGCGCTGATAAGCTCAAAGCAATATCATCTTCAAGATTTTTTATTTTCGAAATTCGTACACCAGGTGCAGGAATAATTTCGTAAAGCGTAACGGTTGGTCCTACTGTGGCAAGTATCTTTGTAATCTCAATTCCGTAATCACCCAGTGTTTTCAGGATTTTGTCTTTATTTGCGGTGAGTTCTTCGGTGTTGATGACAATATCTTTTGAACCACCGTAATCTTCGAGCAAATCGATTGGAGGAAATTGGTAAGATGATAAATCTAATGTTGGGTCGTACTCTCCAACTTGTGCTTTAAGGGCTTCTGCAATTTGTTCGGGAGAAAGTTCTTCCACTTTGTTCTCAATCAAAGCAGCATTTTCGAGTGTAAAAGGAACCGCATCTGTTTCTGAAGACAGCACGAGTGGTTCGTTATCGATGGGTTTTTCAACTTCTTCAACGATGTCGTATTTCGAATCATTAGTGATCTCAAAAGCACCTTTTTTTTTCTCTTCAGGTATTACTTCCTTTTTGATAGTGTTTTTTAGATCCTCCTTAATGGGTTCGATAATAGGTTCTGCCTCCACCTCTTCGTTTACAGTTTCTTTTTGTTTTCTAAAAGCAATATTAAAGGCTGCTACTAAAAACACAATAAACGCAAAACCGAGTAAAACACCTGTACCTGCAAACCCTATTATTTCATTGAGTTTATTGCTAATTACAAAACCAAAAGCGCCACCTGGAAACACAGGAGAAGTATTAAAAACATAACCTGTACCGATGGAGATAAATAATAACCAGAAAAATCCATGCGCATAGCCTTTGCTCAAATTCAACCATTCAATATTGAAAAGTATCTTGATGCCCATTACTGAAAAAAGAAGAGGAAAGATATAGGATGCAACTCCAAACCATTTGTAGATAAATATGTGAGCAAGCAAGGCTCCTGTTTTTCCCAACCAATTTTCGACACGCATATCAGATGAGAACAAACTGCCATTTACTGCACTAAAGTCATTTTGCCAAGTAAATAGAAACGAAGTGAAAGCAATTGCTAAGTATACTGATGCTAAAAGCAGGGTTAAGCCAAATATTTTTTGAAATCTTTCATCGTATAAAAACGAAAAGTATTCGCTTAATCTTTCTTTAAAAGAAGTTTTGCCAGAAGGGGTTCCTGTATCTTTAGACTTTTCCTTCTTTGCTTTATTCTCAGGTGATTTCGAATCTTCCTTACCCTCCTTTAAAGTGTTTTTAATTGTATTCTTCTTTGGTTCTGTCATTTATTTTTTTCACCCATTTACTTATTTTAATAAGTTATGGAAATGAGAATAGTTATCCGTTTTATTCAATTATTTGAGAATCGAAATTAACACAGATAATGAGACGAAGTAAAACAAATAGAATAATATTATAAACGATGAATTGTGGATAACAAAATCACCTAAAAGAGTTATAAAGACAATCTACTTAAAAAAGCGCTAAAACGCTATTCAAACATTAAAAAAGAAGCAAAACCTTATTGTTCTTCTATTACAACACCCATAGAGCAGAATTTCTCGATGCGTTGATCAACGCGCTCTTTAGGATTTATTTTTTCTAAAGCATTGATATGTGTTAATATTTCAGCTTTAACGGTTTTGAATATTTCCTCCTGATTGGTATGAGCACCTCCAAGGGGTTCCAAAATAATTCCATCAATGAGTTTGTTTTCTAGCATATCTTTAGGGGTGAGCTTTAAAGCTTCAGCAGCTCTTTCCTTGTTGTTCCAATTGCGCCAAAGAATAGAAGAACACGACTCTGGCGAGATGACAGAATACCAAGTATTTTCGAGCATTAATACTTTATCTCCTATACCAATTCCAAGCGCACCACCGGAAGCTCCTTCGCCAATAATTATACAAATAACAGGAACTTTTAGTTGAGCCATTTCGAGCAAGTTTCGAGCGATTGCTTCTCCTTGTCCCCTTTCTTCTGCTTCGATTCCGGGAAAAGCACCAGGAGTATCGATGAATGTAACAATGGGTTTATTGAACTTTTCAGCTAATTTCATCAAGCGAAGCGCTTTTCGGTAACCTTCAGGGTTTGCCATTCCGAAATTACGTATTTGTCGCATTTTTGTTGTTATGCCTTTTTGTTGTCCGACAAACATAACCGTTTTGCCATCCACGCTTCCCCAACCACCAATCATCGCTTTATCATCTCTCACGGTGCGATCTCCATGAAGTTCTACGAAAGTTCCTCCTGTAACATACTCTAAATATGCTAAGGTATAAGGCCGGTCAGGATGTCTAGAAACCTGAACGCGTTGCCATGGAGTTAGGTTACCGTAAATCTCTTCACGCGTACTTTTGATTTTATCTTCAATATCTGCAATTGTTTTAGACACATCAATTCCACTCTTTTCAGCAACTTGATTCATCTTTTCCAATTGCTCATATAGCTCAGCAATTGGTTTCTCGAAATCTAAATAATTCATTTTTCAATATTTTTGGACTGCTAAAGTAATAAAATTTGAATTACTAAAAAAAGTAATCTTATGGTAAAGAATTTTATGCTTTTAAATTAATGAAGTAGAATTCTATTTCAGAAGAACTAGCGAGTGAGGATGTATATTAGCAGATAGGTTTAGATAAGAGATATTATGGATGGTTTCCAAAAATTTATTTGTTTCCTAATGACAATTTTTTGAAAACATCCACATGCCTTTTTGAAACTATTTCCCAATCGTAGGTTTCTTTCACTTTCAGAACAGAACTTCGAGAGAAGGCTTCTTTTTCAGAAATAGATGAATTATAAAAGTCAATGATTGCCTTCTTTAATTCAACAACATTGTTTTTTTCGATGAGATAACCATTGGAATCATCCACTAGTTCAGCAGTAGCCCCAACATTTGACACAATTATCGGGAGCCCATAACTCATTGCTTCAAGAACCACTGTTGGCATTCCTTCGAAAAGAGTGGGAAAGACAAAAGCATCGGCATTTTTATATAATTCTATCAATTGCTCATCAGAAACAAAACCTAGGTAATTGATATTACTTAAAGAAAAATTTGTTCTGTAAAATTCGAAAAGCGGTCCTTTGCCACCTAAATTAAATTGAAGTTTATTCTCCCAGCCTTCCGAGTTTAATTCGTTTATCGCTTGAATTAAAATATGGATTCCTTTGTTCTGAGCGAAACGGGCAACGAATAGCAAGTTAATTTTAGTTCCATTAAAATCTCGATGATTAAAACCTTCAGCTGGCTTAACCCCATTAGGAAGCACAATCACCCTATCCTTATTATGACCGAGCGCTTTTTGAAGAATTGAAGTAAGTCCACCACCAAGTGAAACAACATATGATGAACGATTGAAGAGGTATTTAAAAACAATTTGGAATGGAATTGCCTTAATTTTCTCCATTAATGTAATTGTTTGAAAGGGCTCTAATCCATGTGGATTAATAATAATTTTTTCAGAAATAAGTCCAATGTTAGACCATACAGAAAGTCCCTGAGAGTAAACAATAAAATTTCTGTGCTGATTGATTACTTTAAACACACGTTTTGAGTACCGATAACATTCAAGTAAATAATTCTTTTTCGGATTTATTCCTTCAACAGAGAATTCGTGAACAGTAGAATACATCGGAAATATTTTTTCTTCGTGAGGATGAATTACAATTAAATCTATCGTATCATTCTTCGCAAGATATTCAATCAAATATCGAGAATGCCGTTGCATTCCTCCGATACTGTTCGGAAAAATCCCATCCGTACAAAATATAACCTTCAATTTAGTCATTCATCAAATTAAATAATAATTGTTATTTCCAAACTGTTCTAAATTGTATAATATTATTTAGAAATTGAAAACCAAATAATTCCTCTACAAGATTATTTCAATAAGGTTTTCACGCCATCATCGATACTAACCTTAGGCTCCCAATTGATATACGATTTGAGTTTTGAAATGTCGGCAAGCAAATGCATTCGTTCGACTTTTCTAACTCGAGATGGCTCGATTTCGATGTTTATTTTTTCACCTAATTGACGCTCAAACGCCTCAACTATATCGGTCACGGAATACTCGATGCCTCGCCCTAGGTTGAATGTGTCGATTCCTTTGTCAAATTTATTTAGCAATAAATTCATAGCGGTTGCCATGTCAGAAGTGTGGATAAAATCACGTTTCGGAGTTAAGTTCCCTAATTTAATGGTTCTTAATCTCGAGTTAATTTGATTCTGTATCTCAGGAATTAAATGAGGATTTGTTTCGTTTGGTCCGAACGCATTAAAGAATCTACAAATCAAAACTGGGATATTTGTTTTTAAATGAAACTCATTGCATAAATGTTCACCTGTAAGTTTAGACAAACCATATATATCTAATGGTTCAACTCTATCATTTTCTTTTACACCAAAATCGGAGATTGGGTAAACCGCAGCTGTTGATGCAAAAAGCAATGAATCCAAATTGGTCAATTTAGAAGCGGCATTCAATATATTGAGGGTTCCTTGAATGTTGATATTACTTGATTCGAAAGGATGTTGGTTACAGTATGGAATAAAATGAATAGCGGCAAGATGAATGATTTTGTTAGGGCTAATTTCAGAAATCACTTTCTCTACTTTTTGTTTGTCAAGAATGTCGATATTAAAAAAATTCTCATCTGACATATTAATAAATTGTCGATTCCCGAAAGACAAATTGTCTATTACGAAAAGTTCATTATTGTGCTTTTGCAGTTCAGCAATAAGTGCCGAACCAATGAATCCAGCGCCTCCTGTAATTAGTATTTTTTTCATTTAAGTGTTAATAATATTTCGTTATAAAAATTAAACGTATTCGACTTCGAGTACTTTTGTTTTATTTTGTTTTGTAAATTTAATGATAAATAGTTCATCAATTGAGGATTTTCAATAAGCTTTAATAATGCTATATACAGTTCTTCTGAAGATTCGTTCTTAAAAAGCAATAATTCATTTTCATTTTCAAACAAATCGACAATTGTAGGAGTATCAGGGGCAACAACAGCCATGCTTGAAGCTGCATATTCGAATATCTTATTTGGTGCTCCATACCAATTCGAACTAGGCATTACCCCAATATCAATTTTCTGCTTCAGATCAGAAAGTTCTTTATTATCAACGAAACCCGTTAGAAATATATCCTTAGAGAATTCATTTAGCTCCACTTCTTTTTTGACTTTGTGAAATTCTTCTCCATCGCCTAACAAATAAAGTGCAACATCCTTTCCTTGCTTCTTTAATTTTGTATAAACCTCTATTAGCAGATCTACTCTATGCCACCTCAAGAAAGACCCGATAAATCCGATATTGATTTTACTATTAAATTCCCTATTTTTTATTATATCGAAACGAGTAAAATCAACATTCTGATGGATCCTTATATTTGATTTATTTCTTGTGATTTTGAAAATATAATCCTTCATGGGGTTAGAATAAACTACAATTGATGAAGCTTGGATTAACGTTCTTTTTTCCCGTAGCTTTACTTTGTTAAAAAAGAAAGGTAAACTGTGGTTAAAAAAAACATATTCGTCAATTATAGGGGCATCATAGATTACAATCAAAGGAACATTTAAACGCTTGGATAAATTGTAACCTACCAAAGAACCATAACTATAAAACTCTAAAACAACATCAATATTAGTGAGATTTTTTAATTTTTTTTCTAGTTGAAGATGCTGATTTAACAATCGAATATCTTTTGCTACTCTAATTATCTTTTCAGGAAGTGTTTTTTTAATGAAGGAAAATTTAGAATTAGAAATTGGCTCAACAATTGATGTTATAGTGCTTTTTGGAACATCATTATCTACTCCGTTAATATAAAATTTATGGTTACCATACTCTTTCATTAAAGCACAAAGAGACAAAATATACGAGCCTAGCGCAGATTTACGACTAAAAACGCTATTCGTGTCCTTTGCAAATAAAACAAGTATATTTTTTCCCGTTTGATTAAATTCTGTCAAAATTAAGTTATTTCTTTGTCCTAGTTTTATTAAAAAATATGAAATATATAAGTATTACGACTCTTTCGCACAGCAAAGTTAGAAGAAGATTCTAAACATAAAATTATGATACTTGAAATCATTTTGTTTCGTTCGCCAAGATTGCTGTGTAAATTTTTGCACCTCTACTATTTAAATGATGCCAATCGAAGTAGAATTCCTTATTGAAGGATAATTCTATTTGAGTGTGGTCAATTAATAATATATTGTACTCAGTTATCAATGGTTCTAATTCTGCTACAAAAGCAATAGGAGAAGTCTTATTTACTGTACTCTTTTGATGATATACAGGAGGTAAGACAAATACTAATTGAATGTTTTTTTCAGAACAAGCTTTGCAAATTCCTTCGAGATGTTTCAAACCTTCATTATGATTCTTGATATTAGTAGGTATTATTTGCTTTGTCTTGTTTCTAGCAACTTCGGCATCAACTTTCCAAGAACCAGCGTCTAGAGGTTCGTATCCTTTTATCAATGCTGAAGTGATTCTATTCGGGGACAACACACCCATGATGCCAAGATTCTTTAGATAATCGTTATATTTTGAAACACCGATAAAAGGGAAATACTTTACTAACTTTATATCCGGATCGTACTTACTGACAAAATTGTAAATGGTAGAATCGTTACAATAAGGATAATATTGTACAGGGAAATTAATCTCTGTGGTTGAATCAAGTACATAAGGTTCGAGAACAATAAAAATCTTTTGGGGGGCTGGATGATTTGATTGTAGATACCTTTTGATGATCATTAAATTATGTTCGATTTTTGCACCAGGATAACCAAAATTATATGAATTCACTTTATTAATTGAATCGTAAACCAAAGGGTTAATATTATTTTTGGCTAACGAAGATCCAACAAAAATCACTTGGTGATTTTCAACTGAGTTTACCAACTCTCTTATTACAGGAAATGTATCATTCTTTTGATTCTTCAAGCCTAAATTGATGAACATAAAAAAAAGATATGACACAATAAATGCTCCTAGACAAATGGCCAATATGTACTTTAAGAGGGAGCTCATTAGAAATTAAAATAAATAAAAATCTGAGGATGAAAATAACCTAACACAATAACTAGTGTTAATGTTATAAAACTAAATAAATAATTACCTCGAATCAATTGATTGAACTTTGATAATGTTGGAGTAAATTTCCGTTCCACAAAAAGCAGAAAGAAGATTGATGACAAAAGAATAATGAGACTAAATATACCGAATTTGCTGAATTCGAGAAGGTAATTTGAATTAAAGCCAATATGACCTATTCTATTTATTATTTCAAATGCGATGGTAGTGTTATCGGCTCTAAAAAAAACAAATGAAAGCACTACGAAGTGAAATGTGATGATCCAACTACCATTGTCATAAATCCAGCTTGGTAACTTTTCGGACCATCCTTTTCGCCATTTTTTCGAAACTAATTCGAAAGAAATTACAATCCCTTGGAGTAATCCGAAAATCACGAATGTCCATCTAGCTCCATGCCATAATCCGCAAAGAACAAATGTGATGAAGGTTGCATAAACCAAAGCGGAATTTCCCCAATCTTTCCTTTTAAAAATAATGGGCGTGAATAAGTAATCTCGCAACCAATTTGAAAGTGAAAGATGCCATCTTCGCCAAAACTCTCCTACATTTTTACTAATGTATGGTTGATTAAAATTCTCGACAATATCGTATCCAAGTATTTTTGACGCCCCAATAGCAATATCGGTGTACCCAGAAAAGTCGCAGTAAATTTGAAAAGCAAATAGGTAACAACAAAATAAAATATAGCCGCCACTATAATTGCTTGGATGAGCATAAACAGGGTCGATTAGTACAGAGAGTCTATCTGCTATCACTACTTTCTTAAAAAAGCCCCAAAGCATTCTTCTTAATCCTTCAATGATTCTATCTTGTTTGAATGACGTTTCTTGATTAAGTTGAACCAAAAGACCTGTTGATTTCTCAATTGGACCAGCAAGAAGTTTTGGGAAAAATGAAATATAAAGCGCATACGTGGAAAGCTTGTTTTCGGGCTCACGCCTTTCGTAGTAAATGTCCAAAACATAACTGATGGTTTCGAATGTGTAAAATGAAATACCTACGGGCAAAATTACTGCTAGTATATCAGGAATCTTGTAATCGATATGAAGCAAGGTGAACAAGGTTCGAACATTGCTATTGAAGAAATTAAAATACTTAAAGAAAAAAAGAATTAAAAGATTTAGGGAAATACAAGCCACTAGATACTTCCTCTTCTCAGCATCAGTCTTCCTGAAAATCAAAATTGCAGTGTAATAGCTTGAGATGGTAGAAAAAGCCAAAAGAATAGCATACTCAGGCTTCCATAACATATAGAAGAAGTAACTTGCTAGAAGTAAGAATATGTTTCTAAACCGAAATGGAATAGAAAAAAACAGAACTACTACTAGTGAAAAAAAAACTAGAAATGAAAAAGAATTAAATAACATTCAAATCTATTTCGTGGATGTTTTCATTTCTACTAAATTAATTAAATCGCCAATATTTTTAAGGCGCATCACCTCTGCTCCCGTAATTTTTATAGAAAACTCCTTTTCAACGCTTATGATTAAATTCAAATGACTCATCGAATCCCATCCATCCACATCATTTGCTGTCATATGAGGTTCTATAGTCAAATTTGTATTGTCGAATACTTTTGCAAATACTTTGTTCAATCGTTCTTGATTTGTCATGATATTATATTATTAATCTTTAATTTTTCTTGTCATTAATACTTTCCCTCCCAAGTTCTTATTATTAATGTCTACATACTTTTCGGAAGCTATTTCGCATCCAAGTTTTTTATAAGTAGAGATAGCGCCTTGGTTTCCCGACCAAACTTGTATCTCCACTTGATTGCAACCTTCGGATTCAGCAGCTTTGCAGTGCTCCTCAAATATCAGCTTGAATAAACCTTTCCCTCGAAATTCAGGCAAGGTTGCTACCGAATCAATTTGAAGTGTTCCGGGAGTTTTATTGATTTGTATTTCTTTAAATTCTGCGTTTTTCTTATACCCTGCAATTATTAATTCTGTCGGGAACCCTGTCATTAATGCTCCAGTCATTAGGTGATTAGAACTTCCATGCTCTCCTTCGATATATCCGCAAGCTGCGGCACCAGGCTTTCCATCCAACTCTGCAATTAAAAAGGTTTCGTAGGTTAAACCATGTCCAAATTGCTCATTGTCAAGAGTAGCTTCAAAACCACTTAATAATTCGGAATCTGAAATTGGAAACATTTTTTTATACGATACTAATTCATGACCGGATGTTTCGGCCATGAGAATGATTTTCGCCAGAAATGGAATGTCTTTTTTTGTTGCCTGTCTTACTGTTATTTCTTCCATTTGGTTTATTCCTCGGTATGCATTTCCATTAACTTCTTTCTGTCTATTTTACCACTATTATTGAGTGGCATAGCGGTAACACTATAAAACTTTCTCGGAATCATATATGGTGGCAACGTAGCCATTAAATGTGTTTTCAAATCATTTACCGTATTATCTATATTTTCGATAAAACTGATAAGTGTCAACGTATTGTTCTTGTTTTGAAATGCAAGAACCACCGCTGAATCTTTTTTGGTGTATTCCTTGATACGAAATTCAATTTCTCCTAACTCTACTCTAAATCCATTTATCTGTACTTGATTATCTTTTCTATTAATGTAAACCAAATTGCCCAATTCGTTTTCAACTACTATATCGCCTGTACGATACCAATGACCTTTCATTTCGTTGTCGGGTAACGAAACAAAAGTAGTTGAGGTTTTAGTTGCATCATTCCAATATCCATCCGAAACCTGATTCCCATTCAACAACAATTCGCCAAACTCTCCTTGTTTCACAGCTTTTAACTTATCATCGCAAACTATGTAATGTAAACCATGAAGCACTTTTCCGATTGGCACCAAGCCATTGATTATTTCCTTTGGTGTGTTCACTTCGTCAAGGCGATACATACTACTCCATACAGTAACTTCAGTAGGCCCATAAGCATTTTCGATTATCGAATCGGGAGCCACTTGTTTCCATGCATTGGCAAGGTTATAGGGTAATGCTTCTCCGGTGAGAAATGTATAACGAAGTTTTGGGAAATTAAATTCTTCTAACAACCGAAGTTGTTTCATGTAAGCCACTGCCGAAGGTGCCATTGAAGCTACGGTAACATCATACTTCTTCATTATTTCTAATGCTTCAATAAATACAATACCTTCGGTAGGAACGGGAACTAAGCAAGCACCTACTTCCCAAGCTATGAACGTACAGGCAATGGAAACATCGAAAGACAATTCGAAGATTTGCAAAAACACATCTGATGAGTTGAAGTTATAAACTCCTGTGCGAGTCATTGCTTCGAGGAATGAAGCGAAATTAGATTTCGTGATTCCAATCCCTTTGGGCACACCTGTACTACCCGAAGTAAACAATACATATTGGATGGTAGTAGCCGAAACCGAATGATTATTCCTTAGTTCTTGATTTAGGACATTATCACTTCCTACAAGTTGGTCATTGGTATGTATACTGAAAGCTGCATCTGTGTTGATAGCTTCCAAATCGGCTATCGAATGGGTATTACAAAGAATTGTTTTTACTCCAGAGCATTTAATAATATTCTCAATTTTATCTTTTGGAAATTTTTTGTTGATGGGTACAAAGCCCGCTCCTTTTAACAATACAGCTATAATGGAAGCATAGGTATGAACACTATAATCGGTGTAAACTCCTATTAATTTCTCATCCGAAGGCAATGAACTCGAAATTCGGTTCGCGATTTCGAATAATGTTTGATAGGAATACGAAACATCATCAACAATAATGGCCGGTGAATTTGGGTTGAGTTGATAATTTCTTATAAAACCTGAAATCATACTGTGTTTTACTTTTTTACAATTTATTTTTTTAAAGTCACAAATATAGAAAATTATCAGTTCGTTATTTGAATTGCATTTTTTGCAAGTAATTTTGAATTCAGAAACTACTAACTAAATTAAATTATTACCTTCGTGGTTATGAATGAAATTCATGATGTATACATGACTCGTTGCCTCGAATTGGCAGCTCAGTCTTTGGGAAATGTTGCTCCCAACCCCATGGTAGGAAGTGTAATTGTGCTTGATGGTAAAATTATTGGCGAAGGGTATCACCAGTATTATGGAAGTGCGCATGCGGAGGTAAATGCCATTCATAATGTTATTGATAAAGAATTGCTCAAGAAGGCTACACTTTATGTAAACCTCGAACCTTGTTCGCATTTTGGGAAAACACCACCTTGTGCCGATTTAATCATTCGTTCGCATATACCGTATGTGGTGATTGGTACACTCGACACCAATTCGTTGGTGGCAGGCAAAGGAGTTGAAAAACTTGTGAAAGCAGGCATTGATGTAAAAATTGGAATAAAAGAAGATGAATGTAAGCAGCTGAACAAACGTTTTTTCACTTTTCATCAATTTAAGCGGCCTTACATCATCCTAAAATGGGCACAAACCCAAGATGGTTTTATCGACCATATCAGAAAAAACATCACCGATGGCGAAGCTTTAAAAATAACCAACTCCCAATCGCTACAACTCGTGCATCGCTGGAGAGCCGAAGAACAAGCCATTATGGTAGGCACTACCACCGCATTGCTCGACAATCCTAGCCTTACTGTGCGCGATGCTGAAGGACGAAACCCTTTACGCATTGCCATTGATAAGTTGTTGCAAATTCCTGCTACTCATCACCTCCTCGATAGCTCCACCCCTACACTCATTTTCACTTCACGGCCCTCGGCTACATCGCCCAATTTGGAGTATGTGCAAATCAATTTTGAGCACAATATCATTCCTCAAATTTGCGATGAACTTTACAGACGAAACATTCAATCCATCATTGTTGAAGGAGGAGAAAAGCTACTCAATAGTTTTATCGAAAACAATCTTTGGGACGAAGCAAGGGTTTTTACTTCCACCCAAATCATCGAACTTGGAGTAAAAGCACCGCTACTTACTTCCTCACCTTTCCAAACTACCGATATCAACGGTGACCAACTTCTCTATTTTAGAAATTAGTTTTTAGGCAAAGCAAATGAGGGAAGTTATTTTACATTTCAATTATGTTTGCATTTGAATAAAAGTTAATAATTCCTGAGAACCCCATAGCGAATACCTCGGATAGAATAGTTTTCCCAACAAGTTTATTAGACATTTTTTTTATTTTTTAAAGATTAGGCATCTTTTTTAATTCTTATTTATTCCATTCGAGTTCGATTTGGTTTCATTCGAGTTCGATTTGGTTCCATTCGAGTTCGAATTCGTTTCATTCGAGTTCGAATTGGTTTCATTCGAGTTCGAATCGGTTTCATTCGAGTTCGAATCGGTTTCATTCGAGTTCGAATCGGTTTCATTCGAGTTCGAATCGGTTTCATTCGAGTCCGAATTCGTTTCATTCGAGTT
>CAIWDF010000288.1 GCA_903911435.1 uncultured Bacteroidota bacterium | reverse complement strand
GTTCAGCTTTATAATTCAAAATCGATTCTATTGCAACACCAGTTTTTTATATACTGGCTTCGTTTCCCCATCCGAAAGAGGTAGCGAGAAGCTGCTTTCTATCCTAACAAAATAAACTCCCTTTGCATAGCCACTCATATCAAGTATTTGTTCCTTGTTGCTAGTTGTTAGTTGTTGGATGCATTCACCAAGGGTGTTCATTACTTTTATAGTGTGTTCGGTAGTTGAGCCAGCTTCACTAAAAGTGATTGTAGTTCTGTCTGATGCTGGATTAGGATAAACCCTCAAACTATTTTCATTCTCTCCATATTCCACAACTCCCATTATTTCTGATAACGAACGTCTATAAATACCATTTAGCGATGCTGACGCAAAAATATCTGTTCCAATTATTGCCAAAGAAAGTATATTATTATTTAAGTTCAATCCAGTGCTGACATTACTCCAAGTGCTTCCATTATTTGATGATAAGTATATACCAGATGCTGTTCCCGTAAAAATACGAGGATTATCAAAGGCAAAAGAATAAGAAGCAGGGATTGTCATCCCAATATCTGTCCAATTACTACCATCATTTGTAGACATAAACAAACTGCCGACAATACTAGCGGTAGTTGCATAAATAGTTGTCCCGTTTACGGCTAACGAACCAATTATCGGTGTCGACAATCCATTATTTACCGCTATCCAACTGCCTCCATTATTAGTTGATAAAAACAAACCATTGCCACTAGTCCCCACAAAAACATTAGACCCCTCAGTTACAAGTGACGAAATATCTGGGTTTGACAAACCCGTATTGATAGCGGTCCAGTTCCCACCATTATTGGTGGATAAAAACACTCCGTTTGAGTTTGTTCCTGCATATATATTGGTTCCACTAATCGCCAAAGCATGTATCCAACAATTTGCTGGCAGCCCTGTGTTCACAGCAGTCCAATTATTTCCATTATTCGTTGATAAAAAAATCCCATTAAAAGTGCCAGCAAAAATATTTGTTCCACTAATCGCTATTGCTGTTATTGACATATTGGTTAATCCTGTACTTGCAGATGTCCAATGATTACCATTGTCATTCGAGACAAAGACACCATGCATATCTGTTCCAGCAAAAATATTCGTTCCACTCACTGCTAATGCAATTACAGAAGTATCCGTCAATCCAGTATTTACCTGTGTCCATTGCGAGTAAACACTAACTGCCCTTAAGGCAATTAGTGTTAAAACAATTACTTTCTTCATCCATTAATTTTTAATAATCTTAGTTCCAAGTCGTTTATCTTTCAGTTGAATATTCACGAAATAAATCCCATCAGGAGCATTCGTCAAATCAAGTTGATATTTATTCACACCAAATTTTGTTTTCACTTTTTGGTTCGTAATTTTTTCTCCTAGTAAGTTAAACACATTTATCACTGCATCATCATTTACACTCGATTCTAAATTGATAGTATACAATCCACTGCTAGGGTTCGGATAAACCTCGATTTGATCGTCCTTCATTGTTTCATTTATCGAAAGAGCACCATTTATTTCTGCCCAAACTTCCTGCATTGTGCTTCCTACATAGTAGCTTGTTCCACCTATATTACGCCATTCATTTATTTTATATTTAAAATTGTACTGGCCTGTAATTATTGGAGAATCCCATTCTACCAAACCTGTTGAGGAATTAATAATAAAAAAATTACTCGATGCTGGAATTGTGTATCCTCCATTGGGAGGTAAAAGCTCGTAGTACAAACTATCACTATCCGAGTTTGAAGTGTAAGAAATAAAGTTGTAATGTGTATTCACTGTGTCCCTTGAAATCGGATATGAAGTATAAGCAACACTGTTATTATAACCCAACAATGGATTAACAAGAATTTCCGCATTCATTATTGGTGAAATAGTTCCTGAATTTGTAATATTCACTAGCCCATTGATGTGTTTTAAAAATTTTGCAATAACAAAATAATCTCCAACATTCATATAACTATGTTCTACATAATATTCACTATACCAAGTGAAAGTGAAAGGCGCAGACTGACCATCGTGTGAAGGAGGGCAGGAAATAGAGTTACCATTAATTCGAGGAGCCAGAATACTGTCGCCATCTCCAAAATAAATCATAATGAAGCAAGAATCGACTAAAGTTGTATCAAAAGTGAGTGTGCGTACTTTAATACCATAATTATTATTTGACAAATGAATGTAACTAATATCTCCTGAAATGTAGTTACCTGCAATGGAAGTGCAACTCGAAATGACATATAAAAATAAGATTAATCTCTTTTTCATCTTATTGTTTTACAACTTTTCGTGAGCTTATTGTACCTCCTACAGTAACATTTATCATATAGATACCATTGCTTAAGTCTTCAAAAGAAATTTGTTTTGAAACAATTTCTTTCTGATTGAGCATTTTATCACTTATTATTTCTTGGCCTAGAATGTCAATTACAGATATTTTTACATCACTATAACTTGTTAAGTTGATTGAAATATAAATATCATTATCTGTAGGATTTGGATATACATTTATTCCATTCAACATATCACTTTCATTTATCCCAATCCCATTTGTAGTTTTTATAATAGCACCATAAAATCCAACCGCATATCCGTTAAAATTATCTAAGAAAAAAACAGAATTAAAAGGTTCATTTACAGGGCTTGATTGCGAAGTCCAGTTAATTCCACCATCTATAGTTTTTAATATTAAAGTTTGAATAATATCACCTCCTACAACGTAACCTGTATTTGCATCAGTAAAACAAACCGAATATAATTCTTTTGTAGTGCTGCTATTTAAAGTTGTCCAGTTTGCTCCCGCATCAATTGTTTTTATAATTGTACCATTTGCACCCACTACATAGGCAACATTAGCATCTGCAAAATTTATGGAATATAAAATTTGTCCTCCCCCGCTTGTCTGGTTACTCCAGTTTAATCCTCCATTTGTTGTTTTTATTATTTTACCACCTGTTCCAACTGCGAAACCAGTATGATTGTCTGTAAAATGAATAGATGAAAATCCGGAAATTATTCCTGTAGATTGTGGATTCCAGTTAATTCCACCATTAGTAGTTTTAAAAATAGTAGAACTCCCTGTTACATAACCAGTATCATTATCAATAAAATAAACGGCCCTTAAACCACCGGTAGTTCCCGAAATTTGAAGATTCCAATTTGTGCCACCATCTATTGTTTTTAATATTATCCCATTATCCCCAACTGCATATCCAGTATCTTTATTATTGAAAAACACTCCATATAAAGTATATGGTGTAGAGTACGAGCATGAATTCCAGTTGGTGCCACTATTTATGGTTTTCAAAATAGTGCCAGTATTACCAACAGAATAACCAACAAGTGTATCAACAAAGTAAACAGAACGTAAATCATTTGTTGTGCCACTTACTTGTTCTACCCACTGTGCTTCCGAAACTATGTTTATAGATAAGAAGATTAAAATAAATATCTTTTTCATTTTATTTCCTCATTTAAGTACCACAAACTTCTTTTGTGAAACCCTTGTATTCGAGTTCAAAGTTACAAAAACAAAAAAGCCCCAATTTCTCAAGGTTTCTTGTTTCACTCTTTAATTAACTTTTTATTACTTACTCCTTTTTCTGTCTTTACTTGTAAGAAATACATTCCTTTTGCTAATGATGAAACATCTATTATTGCAGTATTTTCAGCAAACGTTTCTTTAAATACTCCTTCACCAAGCGCATTTGTCACGCTTAATTCTATTATTTTTTCTCCCTCTGTACTTACTGTAAATACTGTTGTCGCAGGATTTGGATATACACTTACTCCATTCGCCATTTTACTTTCATTTATACCTAATCCGTTTGTAGTTTTTATTATTGAACCAGAAAGTCCTACAGCGTATCCATTAAAGTAATTAACAAAAAAAACAGAATTTAAGGGCTCGTTTATTGGGCTTGGTTGGGAAACCCAGTTAATTCCACCATCAGTTGTTTTTAATATTATTGTTTGAATAATATCTCCTCCCACAGCGAAGCCATTATTTGCATCTATAAAAAATACAGAGTATAAATCTTGAGTTGTGCCACTTGTTAAAGATGTCCAATCAACTCCGCTATCTATAGTTTTTATTATTGTTCCATTTGTACCTACAGAATAACCAATATTTGCATCTACAAAATTAATGGAATATAAAGCTTGGCTTGTACCGCTTGGTAGTTGTGTCCAATGACTTCCACCTGTTGTAGTTTTTAATAGTCTTCCACCTGACCCTGCCACATAACCAGTTAAGTTATCAGCAAAAGTTACAGTATAAAAGAATGAGGTTGTTCCAGTTGAGTCATTAATCCATGTATTGCCTCTATTAGTGGTTTTTAATATTACAGTACCTGTGGCAACATATCCTGTATCTGCATTAATAAAGTAAACTGATAATAAAGCGTTTGTTGAATTAGAGGCTTGTTGATTCCAATTAGTTCCT
>CAIWDF010000287.1 GCA_903911435.1 uncultured Bacteroidota bacterium | reverse complement strand
TATAAATCTCCTCCAAAAATGAAAAAATGATAGTTTTTCGAAATCGGTCCGTACGACCGTATGAGCCACCTGCGAAGTTCCGGACATCATCCGTACGACTGTATGAACGAGCTACGGGTTTCCGTACATCATCCATACGGCAGTATGAACGAGCTACGGGTTTCCGTACATCATCCATAAGACCGTATGAACGAACCCCGGATTTTCGCATATCATCCATACGACCGTATGAACGAGCTACGGATTTCCGGACATCATCCATACGACCGTATGAACGAACTACGGGTTTCCGGACATCATCCGTACGACCGTATGAACTAACTCCGGGTTTCCGTACATCGTTATGTAGAACAACATTTCCTCCCACGGGTTTCCGTGCATCGTTATGTTGAACTACATACATACCATCATGTTTCCGTACATCGTTATGTAGAACAACATTTCCGCCCACGGGTTTCCGTACATCGTTATGTAGAACAACATTTCCTCCCACAGGTTTCCGTACCTCGTTATGTAGAACAACATAACGAACTCCGGATTTTCGTTGGTGGCTATGTAGAACAACATAGCCGATTTCGATTTTTCGAAATTTATCAGTCAACGAAGTACTTTATACCTATATGTTCTCCTTAGGACTTTTTTCAAATTGTTAAAATGGGAGAAGTGGGGAATTTTATTTTAGTGAATAGCCAAAAGCGATTAGGCAATAGGGAGTGATTCGTGCATCTTTATGAATTGCACCACTTCGATATTCTATTATTCAGATGTTCAGATGTTCAGATGTTCTTTTGTTTGAACAATTAAATAATAGCCTACTGCAAAATTGTGAAATTTCCGTTGCGCCTTTGTGCCTTAGCGGTAACTTTCCAACTTTAAACTTTGAACTTTGAACTTTGAACTTCTCAACTTTCAACTATCTCATCAACATCTAAAAATTTAACTATCTTTCGAAAAATTTAGAAGAACCAATAGCAATTACCAAAAACGTGAAGGCCTTGATGATGAAAACAATGATTACCACTCTGTTTATAATAAGTAGCTTGGTGCTGATGGCACAGGAGAAAAATGCAGTGTATTGGCATAGCAAAGGCAAGGAAGCGTATTACAAAAAAAATCTGGCCGAGGCTTCGAAAGATTTTGCCAAAGCCATTGAGATGAATCCCAAATACGATTCGGCTTATTTTCATCGCGGGGTGGTGGAATACGACAAAAAACTGTACAAGGAAGCAGCCGATGATTACAACAAAGCTTTGAGTCTTAACCCAAAATATGCTGATGCGTATGCCAACCTAGGATTGATAGACCATGAAAACAAAAAGTTTGAAGCCGCTATTGAGCACTACGACAAAGCCATTGAGCTAAAACCAAAGGATGCCGACTATTACCATTACAAAGGATTGGCTTTGTACAATCTGAAAAACTATCAGGATGCTTGCGACAATTACACCAAATCGATAAAGCTAGCGCCTATGGTTTCGGATGTGTATTCCGACAGGGCTTTCTCGTACATCGGCCTCAAGCAAATAGAAAAAGCCGATGCCGATTTGAAAAAATGGAAGCAGTTGAAAAAGCTAAATAAATAGCCGACGCCTGGTGTTTAAAGAAGTGTAGTTGGGTTTAACTTTCGAGTTCGGTGTCTTCAATCTCTTGTTCCTCTTCGGCAGCAGTGCCCACACGGTGTCCAAGGAAATAATCTTCGATGTATTGCCAACGTTGTTCGTTGCTCATGTTGTTCTGGAAAAAATAGGTCATTATCTCCATCGAGTCTTTGTGTTTGCGCTCAATTTCGGTCACCACTTTGTTTTCGTTTCTCAATTTGCTCAGCGAGTTTAGTTTCTTAGGGTCGTTGATGCGCACCATCAGTTGAGGTGCTTCGCCACCGCTAATTTCGTAAGTAGAAAGTTCGAAAATCTCGAGCAAATAAATCATTTTTATTTTCTCTTTGGCTTTGTCCATATCGGCCGGAATAAAACCTGTAAACTGTTTTGCATTGGCATTTACACCATCAAACAATATTTGGAAGTTGCGTAGCAATTGGGTTTTCACTTTGCTGAATGCAATGGCATCAAATCGGTATTGAATTAAAAAACCAAATTGTTTGGCCACCAAAAAATTTCCAGTGCTCATGCCTACCTTTCCGCTTTGCCCAAACTGGTCGGTGTCGACAAAGAAAGTACAAATCAAATCGGTAAGTTTGGTACAGGTAGTTTCGTTTTTTATTCGTGTCAAAAATTGTTTTGTCAAATCTTCTTTTCGAAACATTTTTTTGTCTAATGATGCCAAAGTAGCACCAATAAAGTTGATGCCGTTTTCGAGCTTGGTGCCAGCAGCAGCAATAGGGCCAGTGAAATGGATGCGCATTTTCATCAAAGGCTCTACATAAGGGAACAAACGCTTGTCGAAAAACTTGGTGCGCACATCCGGAAAACTTTCTTGTGGAAAAGCCGTTTCCCATATCTTGTCGAGCACTAGTTTCACATTCTTTTTATCCTCTTTTTCCTCGCGCATTACTATGGCTCCATTCTTTAGTTTGGTGCCTGCACGTTCGTATTTGGTTTTGTTTATTTCTTCCACATGCTCGCCATAGCGTTGTTTCAGCAGTTCGAAACCTTCGGTATCCACAGCACCATAAACGGTGGAGAACATACTTTTAGGTTTTACGATCAACACATTGTAGCCATACTTTTCTACCAAATCTTTTTCAATCACTAGCAATGCCGATTTTACTTTCTGTTCAGGATTATTGTCTTTGGTAAATATCCATTTAAAATCTTCAACCGATACCAACAGGTTTTTGTCTTGAGCGGTCATGAAAAGTTTATTTATTTTTTTCAATACCAAGTCTACCTGAAACTGTTTGAGCGAAGAAAGCATGAATAGCATCTTCGAATATTTTAAATCTTTCGGATTGAAGTCCATCTTGGCAATGCCTTTCATACCGGGCACACGAGCTATACGGCCTATCTCTTGAACATAATCGGCCAACGAACCCGAAGGCGCATGATGATAGACATTTTCGATATCACTAATATCTACTCCCATACCAAAAGCCTTGGTAGCAAGCACCACCTTTGTTTTTCCCGATTTAAAATCGCGAATGGTTTCCTTACGGATGGTAGGACTCAACTCGCCATAATATTTTTTCACCTTTGGTTTTATATCCGCATCCAGTGTATGGGTGATGTTGTTGATTTGCGTTACCCACGGGAAATACAATATCGTTTTGTTATTCGACTCCACGTACTCTCTTATTCTCGAAATGGTTTTTGTCATTCGCTCCACATCGTATTGTTTAGGAGTAAAGGGTTGATAGTCGAACGAAATTTCAGGACGCATGATGTTACCAATATAGGTGCGGCAATTTTGCATGTTCAAGGTACGTATCGTGTCGAACACCATATCATCAGCACCATTGTACACTGCGGTTGCAGTAAGCGCAACCACCGGAAAACGATAGGTTTTTATTTTGCCTTTTATTTTTTTATTCACCGTTCCGTTTCCACGAAGCTTACGAATGAAGTTGCCCAAAAACCAATAGTCAATCCTGAAATCCCTACCCCAAGTGGTCACCAAGTGGGCTTCGTCAATAATCAACAAACCCAATTCGCGGGAGCCAATAAATGTTTGAAGTTCGTAAGCAAGCAAAAGTTCGGGCGAAAGATATAGCACCGAAATATCACCATTCATTACTTTATCAAGTATTTCTTTGCGTTCGATAAGTGATAAATCGGAGTTCACAAACGCCACTTTTTCGAAATGCCTATCGTTGATTAAGGCTTGCACTTGGTCGTACATCAAGGCTTTCAAGGGCGATACTACAATGGTTACTGAATTTAACTTTTCGTTTTCGGAAAGGTAAATAGCGGGCAATTGAAACAACAATGATTTACCTGCACCTGTGGGAGCGGTCAAGAAAATATCTTCGAACAAGGCATCTTCTCTCGATTTCTCTACTTGTCGAATGATGTGTTCTACTATCGAACCTTGCGAATGTTCAATCAATTCTTTATTCGTATCTGGGCTTTTGTAGATGTTTAGTTTTTTAAACTTTGCTTGTTCGCCCCAATGCTTTTGTAGCAACACGTCCAGTTCTGGCCGCCAATAGTCTTTATAGCTTTTGTGTTGTGTGTAGAAACTAACTTTGCATCTTGCTTCGCTTAGAATAAGAAAGAGAAGTTTTAATTCATCCAAATCTTTTTCGATATGGTTGATGCTTTCGTCCACAATGATGTTGATTTGTTTAGGTACAACATCATTAAACAATCCGAATTTTAAATGATGGTAAGTACCATCGGCAGCTTGATATTGAATGATGTTTTTTTCGTTCGATAAGTCATCCAAAAACGCGGGAAGTGATACCTTGCTTGAATCGAAAAAGTCGATAGTATCAATACCAGCAGCTGTTAAGTCTAAATCGTAATCTAAATATTGAATGCAATTAAAACCTGCAATTTGTCTGCAGTCGGAATAAAACCGATTAAACAATTCGTTTTCTTCAATCTCCACATCGCTATTGATGCTGTCTTCAATATCTGGAAATTCAAGAAGTGTTTGATTGGGATAGTATTCGTAAAAATTGTTTTTAACGATTTTAAAACTAGCAATTGATTCGGTAATGTTTTCAGTTGGTATCAATAGAAATTCTTCGAAGGTGATAAACACCAGCGGAGATTTTGTTTTTTTGATAGCGGCCAATAAGGCATCAGCATTGTTGATAATAGATTCAAGATGGGTTTTGTTTTTCGAATCTATAAAATCAAGGGCGCGTGCATGAGGAATATGCTGTTCAAGTTCTTTTAAAAAATGATTAGGAAATCCTTTGTATACCAATACAGTTGTTTTCTTACCCTTCAGTTTGGTCAATGCCGAAATGTGTTTCGTGAGTAGGTTTTTATTCATTTTATAAAAAGTTTTGAATGAAAAGGAACGATTGTTCTTTCCTTTATTTTGCAAAGATAGTTAAAACAAAAATCTATAAATTGAAATTTGAATCGAATGAAACAAATCTCAATTTATAGATTTAATAAATAGGAGGGAAGTGGGTGATTAAATGGTCCAGGTATTGTTTCCCTTTAAAAGAGTATCTAAGTTGCCTTTTCCTTTTTTAGAAACAGCTTCCACTAGTTGGGCACTCATAGCATCTTCATAACAAAAACGGTCTTCGGTATAGAATACTCCAAACGGTCGAGGAAGCGCATTTTCGTCACTCGGTTTGTTGAAGAAACGAACCAAGATTCCTGCTTTTACTTGATCTTTTTCGTCATGTATCCACAAGTCGTTAGCCGACACATCAGCAACGTTTACTACAACAGGTTTGAATCCATCAAGCATAATTCCTTTTTCTGATTTCTCTCCAAATACAAGAGGTTTGCCATGTTCAACCATCAAGGTGTTAATTTTTTTAGTGCCTTTCTCAGTGAATACTTCGAATGCCCCATCATTAAACACATTGCAGTTTTGATAAATCTCCACCATCGAAGTGCCTTTGTGTCCGTTTGCTCTTTTTAGTATTTCTCTCAAGTGGATAGGGTCTCTGTCCATCGATCGAGCAACAAAAGTAGAATTGGCTCCTAAGCAAAGTGCCAAAGGGTTAAATGGAAAATCGATTGACCCCATCGGTGTCGATTTGGTGACACTTCCATAAGGCGATGCAGGAGAATATTGACCTTTTGTTAATCCGTAAATTTCGTTGTTGAACAACAACACATTTACATCAAAATTTCTACGTAATAGATGAATCAAGTGATTTCCTCCAATTGATAACGAATCTCCATCACCAGTCACTATCCAAACCGATAGTTCAGGGCGAGTCGCTTTCAGTCCACTCGCGATGGCAGTTGCTCTACCGTGTATACTGTGCATCCCAAAAGTTTCCATGTAATATGGGAAACGTGATGAGCAACCAATACCAGAAATAAAAACAATCTGTTCGCGAGGAATGTTTAATTCAGGCATTACTGTTTGCACTTGTTTTATAATCGAATAATCACCACAGCCAGGACACCAACGCACTTCTTGGTCGGTTACAAAATCCTTGCCTGTTAATTTTGGTTCTATTGTGTTTGTTTCCATGAGTTTTTTCTTTTAAGCTTTTTAGTTGGAGTTGATTAGTTGGTTAATGATTCAATGATTTTGTTTTTTATTTCGGCTGCCGAAAAAGGAAGTCCTTGAATTTTATTCAAGCCTTTTGCATCAACAAAATATTTGTCACGAATCACTTTTATTAATTGCCCATTGTTAATTTCAGGAATCAACACTTTGTCATAGTTACCAATTATTTCGCCTAAGTTTTTTGGGAAAGGATTCAGGTATTTAACATGAGCGTGTGCTACATCATAGCCTTCGTCTATTGCTTCTTTTACCGCTGTTTTTATCGATCCATAGGTGCTACCCCAACCGAGTACCAACAATTTTCCTTTATTGTTTCCATTATCGATGGTTTGAAGCGGGATGTAATCAGCTATTTTATCCACCTTAGCCTGACGAATCTTCACCATGAACTCGTGATTTTCGGGGTCATAGGATATGTTTCCTGTTTCGTTTTCTTTTTCAATACCACCCACACGATGTTCTAAGCCTTTTGTGCCTGGTATAGCCCATGGACGTGAAAGTTTTTCGTTTCGTTTGTATGGTAAATACTTTTCTCCTTCTTTTAATTCGTTTTTTGCAAAGCTAACATTTATGTCAGCTAAATCAGCCGAAGCAGGAAACTTCCATGGTTCAGAACCGTTGGCAATGTAGCCATCGCTAAGAAAGAAAACTGGAGTCATGAACTCTAATGCAATTCGACAAGCTTCATATGCTGCATAAAAACAATCGGATGGTGAGTATGCCGCAATAACAGGAACAGGAGCCTCTCCATTTCTACCGTATAATGCTTGCATTAAGTCAGCTTGTTCGGTTTTTGTTGGGAGGCCAGTGCTAGGTCCACCACGTTGTACATTCACAATTACTAAAGGTAATTCAAGCATAAGTGCAAGTCCAATAGCTTCCGTTTTTAAAGCGATACCCGGGCCAGAAGATGTAGTAATGCCTAATGCGCCACCAAATGAAGCTCCAATTGTTGAAGTAATAGCAGCAATTTCATCTTCAGCCTGAAATGTCTTTACACCAAAATTCTTGTGTTTTGATAATTCATGCAGAATATCAGAAGCTGGTGTTATTGGATAGGTTCCACAAAATAAAGTTAACCCAGCTTTTTCGGCAGCAGCTACCAATCCAATTGCAGCAGCCTGATTTCCCATGATGCTTCTGTAGGTTCCATGCTCAACAGGAGCAGGTTTTACTTCAAAGCGTTGCATTGGGGCTTCTACAGTTTCTCCATAGTTATAACCTGCTTTTAGAACTTTTATGTTCGCATCAATTAACTCTGGTCGTTTCTTGAATTGCTCATTAATGAAAGTTATCGAGTTCTCAATCGAACGGTTGTACATCCAATAAATATAGCCAAGCACAAACATGTTCTTTGATCTGTCCATTTCTTTTGTACCCAAACCTGAATCGGCTAGGGCCGCACGAGTAATTTTGGAAACATCAATTTCAACGGTTTTATATTTATCCAAACTTCCATTTTTAAGAGGATGAACTCCTTCAGGATAATTTGCAAGCTTCAAGTTTTTGGCATCGAATCCATCTGTATTTGCAATGATGATTCCACCGTCTTTCAGTTGCTTTAAGTTAGCTTTAAGGGCGGCAGCATTCATCACCACTAAAACATCGGCAGCATCGCCTGCAGTGTATATTCGTTGACTTCCAAAATGAAGTTGAAATCCTGAAACTCCAGCAATGGTTCCTTGCGGAGCACGTATCTCGGCAGGGAAATTGGGGAATGTGCTAATGTCGTTTCCGTACAAAGCGGTTGTAGTTGAAAACTGGGTGCCAGTTAATTGAATTCCATCTCCTGAGTCTCCAGCAAATAGGATGACAACATTCGATTTAATCTCTGTTTGTTTGTTCATAGTTATAGTTTAGTATTTATTATGGTTAAGAGCGTTTAATAAAATAAAAAATCGAGTACATTTTTTTATTTCGGGCACAAAGTTAGATTTAATTGCAATTCAAACAAGTGTCTTAATAATTTTAAACAATACGCAAGCTTTGAAGGTTGTGAATATTAAAGTGTAGAGATAACATTATCAACTGTTAGTCATTCACAAATAAAAGACGAACATCCATATTGTTAGTAGAACAGGGTTCATAATATATTGGTCATTCTGCTAATCTTTTTGGGAATGAAGGTTTTTAACGAGGGACAAAATATTTTATTTAAAAATTAGATGTAATCTTTTTTTATAATTTTGAATCCTCTAAAATAAAAATCAACTATGAAACTACAGAATTACGCTTCTGGCCAATGGATTGCCGGAGAAGGTGAAGGACAAGCCTTGTTCAATGCAATAACAGGCGATGAAATAGCAACCGCTTCAAGTAAGGGCCTCGATTTTGAATCGATGATGAATTATGCTCGTAGTGTAGGTGGTCCCGCTTTAAGGAAACTTACCTTTCAAGAACGAGGTAGAATGTTGAAAGCGTTAGCTCTTCACTTACAATCAAAGAAAGAAGATTTTTATAAATTGTCGTGGGCCACAGGTGCTACCCGTGCCGATAGTTGGGTGGATATAGAAGGAGGAATCGGTAATTTGTTCACTTATGCAAGCTTAAGAAGACAGTTCCCGAATGAAACTTTTTGTTTAGAAGGTGATGTTGCCAAGTTGAGTAAAAATGGAACTTTTATTGGTCATCACATCTGCGTACCTAAAGAAGGGGTGGCGATACACATTAATGCATTTAATTTTCCTGTTTGGGGAATGTTAGAAAAAATAGCGGTAAATCTTTTTGCTGGCGTGCCTGCTATCGTAAAACCTGCTACAGTGACTTCATTTTTAACGGAAGCAGTTGTTAGAGAAATAACTTCTTCTGGAATATTGCCCGAAGGATCCTTACAATTGATTTGTGGCAGTGCGAATGGAATTCTAGATCATGTCGAGTCTCAAGATATTATAACTTTCACAGGTTCCGCAAGTACAGGTAAGATGTTGAAATCTCATCCACGATTGATTCAAGAAGCTGTTTCTTTTAACATGGAGGCTGATTCACTCAATTGTTGTGTACTTGGTTTGGATGCAACTCCCGAAACTCCAGAATTCGACTTGTTTATTAAAGAAGTGCAGCGCGAGATAACTACCAAAGCAGGACAAAAATGTACAGCAGTTCGGAGGATTATTGTTCCCGAGAATTTGATTGAAGATGTTCAAATAGCTCTTGGCAAACGGTTGGCATCAACTATCATTGGTGATCCAAATGTTGAAGGGGTAAGAATGGGAGCTTTGGCTGGTAAGTCGCAACAAAGAGAGGTAGCTGAAAAGGTTTTTCAACTAGCAAAGACCCAGGAAATCATTTTTGGAGATATGGAAAATTTCATTGTAAAAGGAGCGGATAAACTTAAAGGTGCTTTTATGTCCCCAATCCTTTTCTTAAATAAAAATCCATTTAAGTTTCAAGATTGTCACAATATTGAGGCTTTTGGGCCAGTGAGTACCATCATGCCCTATAAGACCACAGAGGAGGCAATCGAGTTGGCTAAAATGGGGAAAGGTTCCCTGGTTTGTTCTATCGTTACTGGAGATGATAAAATAGCAAAAGCTTTCGTGCTTGGTGCAGCTTGTATGCATGGGCGAATTCTTGTATTGAATGCTGATTGTGCCAAGGAAAGCACTGGACACGGTTCTCCAATGCCTTTACTCACCCATGGTGGACCAGGTAGAGCCGGAGGAGGGGAAGAAATGGGCGGTAAAAGAGGTGTTTTTCATTATCTTCAACGCACTGCCATTCAAGGATCGCCTACTACCATTACTGCCATTACCAACAATTATCAATATGGTTCGAAATATATTATTAAAGAAGTACATCCATTTAAACGATATTTCGAAGAGCTTGAAATTGGTGAGACACTGATAACGGATAAACATTTTGTAACATTAGAGAACATTGAAGCATTTGCCGAATTGAGTGGTGATAAATTCTACGCTCATATGGATGAGAATTCACTAGATGGAACCATTTTTACTGGAAGAGTAGCGCATGGATATTATATTCTATCTCGGGCAGCAGGCTTATTTGTGGATGCACCTAAAGGGCCTGTATTGTTAAATTATGGCATTGATGAATGCCGCTTTACAAAACCAGTCTATCCAGGAGCCATTATTGGAGTGCGTTTTACCTGCAAAGAAAAAGTGGACCAAGAGAAAAAATCAGAGGATGATATAGCTAAAGGAATCGTAAAATGGTTGGTAGATGTATATGACGAAACTGGTGAAACAGTTGCAATCGTTACCATCCTAACGATGGTTAAAAAGAGAAATCAAGATTAGGGAACTTTTTCAACAATAATTAGACATTAGTCTCAATAACACATACATTTCTTGAGTGGAGGACACTTATTTACTAGCATTTTACAACGCTTTCAATAATTTGTCATTCGTATATTTGCGCCATGAAGAATAAAAAGCCTACTTGTAAACTCCAATTTGCATCGTTTAAATGAATTATTCGAAGAAAGGTGACACGAAATCATTAGCCTGTTTTTTGACTTAAACCCCGCTTTTTAATAAAAAAGTAAATAAATATAACATTGATAACAAATTAATTGTATATCTTTGTCCCCCCATTAATAAATAATACATGTTTGAGATATTAAAAAGTTTTGAAACTAAGTATGGTCATCTTCGCAAAAAAGGTTTGGTCATTGAAGGATTATCTTTAATAGATGTCAAGAAAAAGAAACATGTGATTAAGATTAGTAGACCTTTGGTTTTTGATAACCGATTGTTACCAAAAAAATTCGAAGGACTTGATATAAAAACCAATATCAAATTAACAGATGAGATGCCAAAAGAGTTCAAAGTTGACCGCAGTCAACCTGATTGGCATAAACGAGAGTACATTTGGGCTCCTGAACGATTTGTTAAATATGTAAATCGCTGTGAGAAGGAACTTAAAGCTCAGTTGAATTGTCCAACCATGACAAAACCTGAATTACTAGATGCTTTATGTTTTGGTAATTTTGAGGAACACAAACAAAAAAGCATACAATTGATTAAAGAAGGTAAATTACCTGCATATCACGAGAATTAATATCATCTTTTGAACAAAATAATTAAAGCACTTTAGCAATAAGGTGCTTTTTTATTTTTATAACTTCGCCTCCCAAATTATTTAAATACTAAAAAATGAACGGATTTGTAATACACTCAATAAAAGAAGGAATAGCAACCATTACTTTTTTTCATCCTCAAAGCAATTCGATGCCAGGAGATTTATTGACACAACTCGCCAATGAAATTACTCAAGTAGGAAATAATCCTGAAACAAAGGTTATCGTTTTGCAATCGGAAGGAGAAAAAGCCTTTTGTGCTGGAGCATCATTCGATGAATTAATTGCAATCAAGGATTTAGCTGTAGGAAAGAAATTCTTCTCCGGTTTTTCTCAGGTTATTAACGCCATACGTAAAGTTCCTGTTTTTGTGATTGCTAGGGTACAAGGAAAAGCAGTAGGAGGAGGAGTTGGTATTGCATCAGCTGCCGATTATACGTTTGCTGTTGATGGAGCTTTAGTTAAATTAAGTGAACTTGCTGTTGGTATAGGTCCTTTTGTTGTCGGTCCTGCTGTCGAAAGAAAAATAGGCACTTCAGCTTTTGCCACATTAACTATAAATGCCACCGAATGGCAAACAGTGAATTGGGCAAAAGAAAAAGGATTGTATGCTGAGGTATTCAAAACTGTTGAAGAAATGGATAATGCAATTGGTGTTCTGGCTCAAAAATTATCGAAATCGAATCCTGAAGCAATGATGGAATTAAAAAAAGTCTTTTGGAAAGGTACAGAAAACTGGGATAGTTTATTGGTTGAAAGAGCCGAAATCAGTGGAAGACTTGTGCTTTCTGAGTTTACAGTAAATGCAATTAATAAGTTTAAAACAAAGAATTAAAATTCGGAGTCTTTATAATTGATTCGCTGCTCAAAATTTTCGTTTCAAAAAGAATGAAGTAAGAACATTTTTTCATTCTTCATTTGTGGTATCGTTATCTTGAGATTTCCATTTTGATCTTTCTGTTTTTTAGCTTCTCTGTTTTGATTAAATCAAGCACTGATTCTATCTTATTGATACTTACTGCCGCATACGAAGAATAATCTAGCACTTCAATCAATCCTAGTTCATCTTTGTCTAGTTTGCCTTTTTGCAACAAAAGTCCAACAATATCAACTTTATTAATTTTATCTTTTTTACCGGCAGCTATATAGAGCGTGCACCATTTCGACTTTTCTGGCAATGAACTTGTTTTTGAAAGTTCAACCTCCGTTGGTTTTTCTTTAATAAATGGAGGAATAAATTCCGATTCTGAGAGTATTAAATAAGACGTTCCTGTCGCATTCATTCTTGCTGTCCGTCCATTACGATGAACAAAAATATCTTCAGTGTGAGGCAGTTGATAATGAATTACATTTTCAATTTCAGGAATATCCAACCCTCGTGATGCAAGGTCTGTAGTTATAAGAATACGATGACTTCCATTTCTAAATTTAATCAATGCTCTTTCTCTGTCCATTTGTTCCATTTTACCATGAAAGGTGTCGTGTGCTAATCCTTTTTCAGAAAGTAATTCGCTGATACGTTCCACTGCATCTCTATGATTACAGAATACAAGTGTGGGTTTGTTGCCAACTTTACAAATCAATGCGAATAGCGCGTCAATTTTATCTTTTCCTTCGGCCTTTACTAGTTTTAATTTGAGTCCTTCTGGTTGTGTTGGAGATTGATTCAGAAAGTTAAGTACGATAGGGTCATTTACTCCCGTGAACTTTGGAATTTCTTTCATCGATGTGGCCGAGGTGAGTATTCTTCTAGTTAGGTGATTCAGGTGGTTTACAATAAATGACATGTCTTCTTGAAATCCAAATTCAAGAGCCTTATCAAACTCGTCTAGCACTAAGGTCTGAATAGAACTGGTATCAAAATTTAAATGATGAATATGATAAGCAAGACGGCCTGGCGTTCCAATAAGCAATGCTGGAGCGTGTTTTAAGTTGTCTTTTTCTGTTCGTGTGGAATGGCCTCCGTAACAACAGTTGACTTTAAATCCCGTACTCATTGTTCTAAAAACTTGTTCTATTTGCAATCCTAGTTCACGCGAAGGGACGATGACAAGGGCTTGTACTCCTGTTTTGGAAGCATCTAACCGAAATAAAACCTGAAGTAAAAACCCTAAGGTTTTTCCAGATCCTGTAGGTGAAAGCAGAACAATGTCGCTCGATTTTTTTCCAGCATCAATAGCCGCAAGTTGCATTTCATTCAGTTCTGCAATCTTTAAATTCTTTAAGGTTTTTTCAATCATTGGTCAAAGGTAGACTTATTTGTTCACTCGCTTGTATTAAATAGCAATATGAGCGAAGGTGCTCAAAAAAAATCGCCCTGCACTAAAGATAGTGCAGGGCGATTCATTTGTTGCGATACGAGTTACTCTACTACTATCACAAGATATTTTGAAGCACTCCAAAATTCTTCTCCGTTTAAAATAGTAAGCTTTTCAGCTTTCCCATCAGCACCTTCTATCTTATAAGAACCACTTGGATGAGTTGTAATTAGTTTTGCTTTTTTAGCTCCAAGAACAATTGAATTGGTGGTAGAGATATCTACTTTAGTAAAATACTCTTTATTGAAATCTGATTTAAGTTTTTGATTTTTACCAATACCAATGAAACCACCTTCTTTAGTCAATACATTGTTTTTGATAAGTTCTTTAGCTGTTCCAAAAGCATAATAAGCAGTATTCAGTTTTTCTGTCTTCACAGCCGATTCTTGTTTTGCTTCCGTATAGTTGGTGTTCAATGACGAAAGGGCCACATTAAGTTGCTCTAATTGAGTTTTTAAATCAGCAATTTGAACATCTTTTGCATCTATTTCTGCGGTCAATCGAGTGATGAATTTTTCGAGCACTTCATTTTTCTTGTTCGAATCTTTCAATTTGGCACGCATATTAGCCAATTGTTGTTTGTTTTTATTCATAATGTCGTACATTGCTTGAATATCGTCAACAATTTGCTCTTGCTTGGTTTTACGCATTTCAGCATCTTTGCTGTTGGCCGTTACCATTTTCTCTTTTTCTTTTATCAAATCCAAGTTGTCTTGAATATCGTTGAACCCACGAATAAAGGATTGAATGCTCGAATCTTGGTCGTGTATACGAACAGCTTGTCCTCCTGACACGGCTCTCAAACTGTCTTCAGCCGATAATATTCCACCTTTATTACCACCTCCACAACCGAATGCAAAGGGTACTAATACTACTAATAAATAAATTAATTTTTTCATTTTGTTTTGTTTGTGTTTTATAAATTTGGGCAAAGATAAGATAAAAAATTCTAAGCACTATCTACTAATTGTTGTGCTTTTGAAAAGTGCGAATAACGTTTAATCACCTGAACCAAGGTCTGGCGAGGCTGCGCCTTCATTAAGGATGGGTAAAACGTCCTTAATTTTATAAGCCATTCGGTTGTCGATATTCGAAAGAATGATGATGGTTGTTTGATCACTCAATCTTCGGAAGAATTCACTGTTGTACCCATGCCACCAACCATTGTGAAACACTATTTTGTTGTTTTTCCCATCATCTATCATTCTCCAGCCATAGCCATAGTTGCGAACACCTTTATGTTCGTTGCTATATCCATGATACGATTGTTCGATGGTTTCTTTTTTCAATAATTTCTCGGTGTAAAGTGCCCTGTCCCATTTAAACATATCGTCTATGGTCGAATAGATTCCTTTATCACCTACTACATCGTCAGCAAAAACAACCGTTTGAAGTCGACCTGCAGCATCGTGTCCTGTTGTTACGTTTTGATGTGTTTTATCTGCATTGGGGTCGTGAACCCAAGTGTCGTGCATGCCTAATGGTTCGAAAATATTCTTTTTCATAAAGTCAGCAAAACTAATGCCTGATGCTGCTTCGATGATTAATGGCAACAAAGCATAATTGGTATTGCAGTATTCGAACTTGCGATTGGGAACATAATACATGGGTGGTTTTTTGGTGGTCAATATTTCCAACATTGATTTGTTGTTGAAATAAGAACCATTATATAAATTGGGCTTTTCGCAGAAAGGTTCACAATCATAAACATAATTACTCAATCCCGAACGGTGAGTTAACAACATTTGTATGGTGATGTGATGGTATGGAAATTTGGGCAAATATTGCTGAACGCTGTCGGTAAGTTTAAGCTTGCCTTGCTCTACCAATAGCATGATGGCCGCAGCTGTTAGTGGTTTCGAACTGGATGATAATTGAAAAGCTGAATTTAATTTAAGTGGTTCTTTGGTTTTAATATTGGCGTATCCAAAGGTGTTTTTATAAATAATCTGTCCTCGTTGTGCTATCAATACACATCCATTAAAACCTTTGTATTTGGCCTCTTCGGTGAATACTGCATCCAATTGTTTAGCTTTTTCGGCTGCATGTATTTCTTTTAAAATTTTGTTGATGCTATCCTGATTGACAGGCGGAACGTTGCTTGGTGAAGCCGAATTGACAACCGATGTAGCCGAACCTCGATTGCAGGCTTCCACCATAGCGATGGCAACAACCAATATAAATAAATTGAAAGTTTTTAAAACAATCCTTAATCTCACTAACGCTTTTCTTTAAAAAGATTCAACTATTACTTCCTTCTCTATCTTCTTTTTTCTACAGCAATGTCTACTATCAAAGCTCTGCCATTCACTTCTTTTCCGTTGAGTGCATCAATGGCTTTGTAGGCTTCGGTTTTGTTTCCCATTTCTACGAATCCAAATCCTTTTGATTCCCAAGTAATGGTATCGTAAACAATTTTTGTAGAAACCACTTCTCCGTAAGGAACGAATAGGCTTTCTAGTTGTGCTTCGTTAATCTCTCTATCAATGTTTTTTATAAATAATTTCATCTTTACTAAATAATTAAAACGTTTTTTGGTATCAAGAATTGCGGTTCTTAATATTTCACAAAAGTATTGGATTAATTCATTTTTCGTTAACTTTGTGAAAATAATTTTACACAATCATGAAAAACATTGTTGTTTCTCTATTGCTTTTGTTTTCTGTTTCGATGGTTTTTTCGCAAACCAAAACGGATGATGATTATTATACTCCTGCTAAAACAAAGCCTCTTGCAATGGACCGTGTAAGTGCTACCATTAGTGCAGGTGCTGGTGTAAGTTTTTTAAGTTCGTCAAACCATACTGCTTTCACTACTTATGTAGCTCCTAAAATAAGTTATCAGTTGAATTCGAAATTCCGACTTACCATGGGCATGATGCATTACTCCGTTGCAGGTAATACATCGATGGCGATGAATAATCATGAAGCATTGCTGAACAATAGCAACCATAGTATTTCGGGCAACATGGTGATGATAGGAGGGGAGTATCAAATCAATAAAAAATTAATACTTGGAGGAGCAGTGATGATGGATGCAAATGATCTTTCGAAAAACAAATTGAATTCGAAAGCTGCTGCATTCTCTTTAGAATATAAGGTTTCGCCTAGGAGTTCTATTCGTTTCGAAACCATTATTGAACAAGGTCAAGGAAATTATTTGAATTCATCCAATCCGGCTTTCGATAAAACCAATCCGTATTATTACGGATATGGCAACAACGATATGTTTAGAAGCATGACCACCGGAGGCCTTGGTACATTGGCTACTCAGAGCTTAAACTCATCCATACGATAAGTCTTCAGTTTTCGATTTACGATTCTTGATCGAAATAGATTTTGTAAAACTTTCTTCCGTCTTTTTCTATTCCTTGTTCTATTAGTTCTCGGTTTCCGTGAATATAGATATGGAAATTTTTATCGAGTTTGAGTACTGATTTAAACACACGCGCTTGCTTTTTCACAGCTTGTGCTGATATGTCGAAGTTATCATCAAGCTCTATTTCGTGTTCTTCGCGATAGATTTCGTCAAAGTTCTGAAACGATTTTATCATGTTTTTATCTTGAAACACTTCTTTCTCAAAATCGTCCTTATCAAAGGTTTCGTGCGATTTGAAATACTCAACCGAACGATTAAGTAAATCTATTTTATCAGCTTTGCTCACTTCAAACTCTTCGGAAAGTTGATTGGTAACAAAGTTTTTGGTGATGGTCAAAAACTCTTTGGTGTAGTGATAATCGTCACTACAAGGGGTGATTTGAAGAAAGCTGTCTTTCCAGTATTGCGCTTCACCACCTTTGTTAGACTTGTCGATGATGCAAATTTTATAACCTTTGTCACGGTCGGTATTAAATATCAAACAACCTTTGTCGAGCTTTTCAATATTAATTCCATCCTCGTAATGCAAACCAAACTCGTCAGAAGCTGCATCCACCTTGAGGAATTCTTGTCTGTTTTCCGATTTGAAAATTCCAATAGCATCCGTCATTTCGTCCACCGCATTGATGTTTTTGAAATAAGCAACAAACAAATCGCCCGATTTTATTTGAGGATGAATAGAAAGTTCGAACAAATGTTTGGCGATGTTGATGCTTGTGGCATGAAACAGTTTTGGGCTATCAAACGCTTGCGAAGCATAAGTAAACAGTGGATTAAGTTCATGGTTTTCGTTAGTAGAAGTAAAGTTGTAAAACTCAGGAGTGACAAACGAGTGCAGGAAAAACTTTTTGAGCAAGCCGTGTAGCTTATCGTCCGAAGCATTCAACATCGATTTTGATAAACGCAATTGTTCGCCATTGGTTTTGTTTCCTACCTGATGTACCGAAACTTTTTGAATAGAAGTTTGTGAATATTCGAGCATGTAATGGATGAATAATTAAAAATAAGATTTCTGTTTGTTAGCGGAAGTAAATATATAAAAAAATAGTAAGCTGATGGATAGCGAATAGATGATGGATGCAAATTAAGGTATTGATTAGTTTTACCGCCACCACAAATAGGTACCTTGTCTTTTATTAATTACCGATGAAAATTTACGTTTTTACATCATACCTATATATAAGTATACCCAAAATTCCCTTTTTCGGATATTTCCGAATTAGGTTTTTCTCCGTTTTGCGTGAAACGGATGGTTTTCCAATTGGGTTTTGGTCAATTCTGAGCGGAATGAATGTTTTACCAATTGGGTTTTGGTTAATTCCGAGCGGAATGAATGATTTACCAATTGGGTTTTGGTCAATTCTTTGCG
>CAIWDF010000286.1 GCA_903911435.1 uncultured Bacteroidota bacterium | reverse complement strand
CTATTGCAAAATCAATTAGTTTGTTGATGTCTGTAAAGTTCATTTTGTTTTGTTTTAAGTTAAAAAGATTGCCACAAAGGCGCTAAGGCACTAAGAAATGTCATTATTACTTTGTGAACCTTTGTGTCTTTGAGTCTTTGTGGCTAATTGTATTCATTAATAAAATATCTTTTATGGTCGTGCTTGACGGAAACCTCTATCCACGGTTACTTCCAATCCATCGCTTACCTTTTCAATGCTGATTGCACAAGCTTTGTATTCGGGTGTTTCGGTGACATTATCATAAGCATCGTTGGTAAGTACATTGGCGTGTGCTTCGCGGAAATGGAATGCACACCATGTTACTCCTTCTGGAGAACGCTCGGTAACCCATGCCTTCAAAGTGATGGAACCTCTGCGACTGCTCGCTTTTACCATATCGCCTGTTTTAATGTTCATTCGTTTTGCATCTACAGGGCTAATTTCGAGTAACTCTTCGGGGAATATATTT
This sequence comes from uncultured Bacteroidota bacterium, assembly GCA_903911435.1. Classification (GTDB taxonomy): domain Bacteria; phylum Bacteroidota; class Bacteroidia; order 2-12-FULL-35-15; family 2-12-FULL-35-15; genus 2-12-FULL-35-15. The sequence goes on along the minus strand of CAIWDF010000286.1, from coordinate 11,503 downwards.
TCCAAACCAATTGAATTGCGTGTTTGTGTTCCTGTATGATAATGCCACAACCTTCTTCCCGTAGAAAGTATAAAAGGATATTCCTTATCAGGCAACTCGGCTTGCGGACGATAATGCGTTTGAGAAAACAATCCTTTACCTCTTGTGAATTTACCGTTTAAATGTAAAATAGGAGTTCCGGGATGATAAATAGTAGGACAAGGCCATTGCAAACCGATTTCTTGAATTCGTTCGTAAGTAATACCACCCATGATGGTTCCGCTTCTGCGCATATCTTCCCAAGTGGCCTCCGCTGAGGTAAACTTCAAATCGAAGCCCATACGTTTGGCAAGCTCTTGCATAATCCACCAGGTAGGGCGAGCCTCACCGGGTGCATTCACTGCTTTGCGCAAGAATTGAACTCTTCTGTCGAGATTAGAATATGTGCCATCATCTTCATTAAAACATACATCAGGCAAAATAACATCAGCGTATTCGGTAGTCATATTCGGGAAAATATCAACTACAACAAGGAAATCGAGGGCTTCAATTTCTTTGATTGTTTTTGCTGTGTTTGGTTCGGTTTGAACTGTGTTATCGCCAACACAGAATAATATTTTTGTATCACCTGTTGTTGCTTTGTGAAGCATGGTAGGTAATTTATAACCTTCTTTACGAGATAAACCAGTAACACCCCAGTCTTTCTCCATCTTTTCAATCATGGTTTCGTTGATACACGATTGATAATTATGAAATACATTTGGCAATGCTCCCATATCGCAGGCACCTTGAACATTATTTTGTCCGCGAAGAGGATTTACACCACAGCCACGTTTGCCAAGATGTCCGAGTATCATCTGTAAATTGGCAAGTGTTTTCACATTATCTGTTCCGCAAATATGTTCGGTGATTCCAAGGGTATAAAGAATACTTACTTTTTTGGCTTCGCCTAACATTTTAGCCACCTGCTTCATTTTATCAACCGGAACTCCGCAAACGGCAGACGCTTCCTGAATAGTATAACCTTTCAGCCAGTTTTTCATCTCTTCGGGATTCTCGGTATTGTTTTTCATGAACTCTTCGTCATGCCATCCGTTATTGAGAATCTCGCTCATGAGACCGTTGAGAAAAGGAACATCGGTGCCTACACGTAATTGCACATATAAATCAGACCAATGAGCAATGTCGACTCTGCGGGGGTCGCAAACTATTAGTTTTGCTCCATTTTGAGCAGCGCGTTTTACATAATAAGAAACCACAGGATGAGCTTCGGTCATGTTGGAACCAATAACGAACATCAACTCGGTTTCTAAAATTTCGTTGATTGAATTGGTAGCAGCTCCACTTCCGAAAGCATGAGCCAAGCCAGCAACAGTGGGTGCATGGCAGGTTCGTGCGCAGTGATCGACATTATTGGTTTTTACAACTGCACGAGTGAATTTTTGAATGGCGTAATTATTTTCGTTGGTGATGCGTCCGGAACCTAAGGCTGAAAAGACATCGGGGCCATATTTATCGACAGTAGTTTTTATTTTGGAAGCAATGAGGTCTAAGGCTTCGTCCCAAGTGGCACGTTCGTGAATTCCATTTTTCTTAATCATTGGATACTGCAAACGTTTTGGGCTGTCGTGAAATTCGAAACCATAGCGGCCTTTTACGCAAAGCATACCGTTGTTTGGCCATACTTCGCGGCCTGTAACTCGCACTACTTTGTTCTTTGCTTTATCAACATGAAGTGTAAGCTGACATCCAACTCCACAATAAGGACAGGTGGTATTTACTTTTTCGAATTCGGAGAAACGGCCTTTGCCTCTTGATTTGGTGTCGGTGAGGGCACCGGTGGGGCAAAGCTGAACACATTCTCCGCATTGCACACAGGTGGATTGTCCCATAGGAATATCGTCATCGCACATGATAGTGGTTTCGAGGCCGCGGTAACCGAAACCTAAAACTTCGTTGACAACAGAATGATTGCAGGCTGCTACGCATCGTCCGCACTTAATACATTTATCGTAATCGATGGTGATGAACTGAGAAGATTCGTCTTTTCGGCCCGTTGGATGATCGGGGAAGGTGGTTTTTTCGATACCGAGATGGTAACAGGCATCTTGAAGTTCGCATGTGCCGCTGCGTTCGCAGGCAAGACAATTGTGATAGCCGGATGCAAGCATTAAATCGACAACGGTGCGTTGGGCTTGAATGACAGCAGGACTTTGGGTGGAGATGTTCATACTCTCACGCACTTTGAGATTGCAAGAGGTTTGAAAACCACGCATGCCATCGACAGCAACGATGCAGGCACGGCACTTGGCGGCCTGGCCTGTTTTGGCATGATAGCAAAGAGTAGGGATATAAATGCCATTTCGTTTGGCAACATCGAGTACGGTTTCGCCTTCGTTAGCTAAAAAAGATTGATTGTTGATAGTGATTTGCATAACAAGAGTATTACAAGGTCATTTCATAATTAATATTTAACAATGGCATCGAATTTACAGGTGCTTAAACATAAACCACAACGAATACAAAGGTCGGTATTGATGATGTGGTGTTGTTTTTTTTCGCCATGTATGGCTTCGACCGGACATACTTTTTTGCAGGACTGGCAACCGTTGCAGGCATCGAGGATTTCGAAAACGATTAAGTCTTTGCAGACGGCAGTACGGCATTTTTTATCGCGGATGTGTTCGATGTATTCGTCTTTGAAATGACGTAAGGTGCTAAGGACGGGATTGGGTGCGGTTTGTCCGAGGCCGCAAAGGGAAGCGTTGGTGACGGTGCCAGCGAGGCGTTCGAGCTCATCGAGGTCGGACATTTGGCCTTGGCCTTGGCAAATGCGGTCGACAATTTGTTTCATACGAGCGGTGCCTTCGCGGCAGGGAACGCATTTTCCGCAGGACTCGTCTTGTACGAACTCGAGAAAGAAACGAGCGACATCGACCATACAGCTGCTTTCGTCCATAACGATTAAACCACCGCTACCCATGATGGCTCCGAGTTTGTTTAGGGATTCGTAATCGAGAGGAACATCGAGGTGTTCGGCAGGGATACATCCTCCGGATGGGCCACCTATTTGTGCTGCTTTGTAGGGTTTGCCTGTGGAGATTCCACCACCGATGTCGTAAACGAGTTTGCGCAAAGGTGTACCGACAGGGACTTCGACAAGACCGGAAATATTAACTGTTCCGGCAAGTGCAAATATTTTTGTTCCTTTACTTTTGTCTGTGCCTGTTTCGGCAAACTTAAGTCCTCCCTGATTGATGAGTAAAGGAATGTTTGAAAAGGTTTCAACGTTGTTGAGGACGGTGGGTTTGTTCCATAATCCTTTTTCGGCAGGGAAAGGAGGGCGAGGACGAGGTTCGCCACGGTTTCCTTCGATGGAAGTGATGAGTGCGGTTTCTTCGCCACATACAAATGCTCCAGAACCTTTACGAATCTCCAAATCGAAATTGAAAGCGGTACCAAAGATATGGTGACCAAGGAGGCCATAAGCACGTGCCTGATCGATGGCGATTTGCAAACGCTCGACAGCTAAAGGATATTCGGCCCGGACATATACATAGCCTTGAGAACTGCCAATGGCAAAGGCTCCGATGGCCATGCCTTCGATAACGGAATGAGGGTCGCCTTCGAGAATGCTTCTGTCCATAAAAGCGCCCGGGTCGCCTTCATCGGCATTGCAAAGAATATACTTTTCGTCATCCTGATATTTGCGTGCAAAGCCCCATTTGGTTCCTGTAGGGAATCCTGCTCCTCCCCTACCTCGTAGACCTGATGCTGTGACTTCGTTGATTACTGTTTCGGCTGTCATGGAGGATAATGCTTTGCTGAGGGCTTGGTAGCCTCCGCAGGCAATGTAATCTTCTATTTTAACCGGATTTATTTTTCCGCAGTTTCGAAGAACTTTCTTGTCTTGATTTTTGTAAAAGGGAAGTTCTGATTTTTTGGCTACTCTGGTGTCGCCCACCAAATGAAGGAGATGAGGCACTACCTGACCACCTACTAAATGATTTTCGATGATGTCTTTTACATCTTGGGCACGCACACTTTGATAAAATGTGTCGTCTTTACCAATGACCACTACAGGGCCAAGTGCACAAGGGCCAAGGCAACCGGTTTCCATCACTTCGATGGTTCCGTTGAGTTTTGATTCTGCAATTTGTTTGACAAAAGCATCTTTTACTTTCATGGAACCAGAAGCGATACAACCTCCACCGGCACAGATGTAGATTTTTTCGGAATTGAATTCCTTGCTCGAAGTAAGCTTGCTTTGAAGGGCATTCAGCTCTTCTGCATTTTTTATTGAATGAGTATTTTTGATTGTGTCTTCCATTATTCCTCCTCCTTATTTACTACTTTGCGTCTTGAGTAGGTTCCTAAAATCTTTTTTACATCTGAGGGTTTTACCCATTGATGAACGTCATCATTGACCATGATAACAGGTGCTAAACCACATGCTCCAAAGCATCGCCCGACATCAAGAGTGAAAAGTTTGTCGGGAGTGGTTTCTCCAATTTCGACACTTAACTGTTGTTTAAGGGCGGTTAGAATTTCGTTTGCTCCCTGCACATAACAAGCGGTACCAAGGCAAACACGAATTACATATTTGCCACGAGGTTTGAGAGAAAAGAAAGAATAAAAAGTGATGACTCCGTATACCTTTGATAATGGCTCGTTGAGCATCTCGGAGATTTTGAGAATGGCTTCCTGAGGAATAAAGCCAAAGAGACTTTGTGTGGCCTGAAGAACGGGAATTAAAGCGCCCGGTTTATCCTTTAAGGTATTAATGATTTCTGTTAATCGTTCGAGCAACCCTTCTTCATCAGTACCGCAAGAACACTTTTCAACTTTTGCCATTTAAATTATATTATTTTTTGCCGCAAAGGCAGTAAGACATAAAGTATAATATGACCATACGCTACCCCTGTTTCTTTTTAAGGAACAGGGATAGTATATGCTTTACTAAATAAATTATGACAATCCGGTTATTTTACCGTTTGCATCTATATCCATACCTTCGGAAGCTGGAGTAACAGGTAAGCCGGGCATACGCATCATTTCGCCAAGAATAGGAATTACAAAACCAGCACCTGCAGCAAACTCAAATTCACGAACGGTAACACTGAAGTTACGAGGTCGGCCAATTTTGAATTCATTATCAGATAAAGATTTTTGTGTTTTCGCCATACAGATAGGTAATTTGTCATAACCAAGTGCATTGATTGTTTTTAAGCCGGCACGTGCTTTTGCAGAGTATTCAACACTATCCGCTCCGTAAATTTCGGTAGCTATAATTTTTATTTTTTCTTCTACTGATAAATTCCAATCGTATAAAGGTTTGAAATTATTTTCACCACTGTCGACAACTTTCACTACCGCTTTGGCAAGGTCGGTGGTTCCTGCTCCGCCTTTTGCCCAGCATTCGGAAACAACCGCATCCACACCAAACTTAGCACATTCTGATTTGATGAAATCAATTTCTTCTTTTGAATCGCTAATGAAGCTATTGATAGCAACCACAGGTTTGATTCCAAATTTTAAGATATTCTCAACATGCTTTTCTAAGTTTTCGAAACCTTTTTTCACACGTTCTAAACTTGGCGTGTTGTACTCTTCTTTTTTAGCACCACCGTGGTGACGCAACGCCCTGATAGTAGCTACAAGCACTACTGCATTTGGTTTTAATCCAGCATAACCACATTTAATGTTCATGAATTTTTCGGCACCTAAGTCAGCACCAAAACCAGCTTCGGTAACTACATAATCGGCTAATGATAATCCCATTTTAGTAGCAATAATGGTGTTGGTTCCTTGTGCAATATTAGCAAACGGCCCTCCGTGAATGATGGCTGGATTGCCCTCTAAGGTTTGAACAAGGTTTGGTTTAATGGCATCTTTCAACAAAATTGCCATCGCTCCTTGTGCATTCAAATCCCTTGCAAATACTGGTTTCCCTTCGAATGTATATCCAACAAAGATATTTCCAAGCTTTGTTTTTAGGTCTTCAATGTTTTTTGACATACACAAAATAGCCATTACTTCGGAAGCTGGTGTGATGTTAAATCCATCCTGGCGCGGAGTTCCGTTTGTGGTTCCTCCAAGACCAATGACAATGTTACGCAAAGCGCGGTCGTTCATGTCCATCACTCGTTTCCAAACTACGGTACGTGCATCAATATTTAAATTACGCGTTTTGTTTTGAATGTTATTATCAATCAAAGCAGCCAAAAGGTTATTTGCTTTTTCGATAGCAGAAAAATCACCTGTAAAATGCAAGTTGATATCTTCCATTGGAATTACTTGTGAATACCCTCCACCTGCAGCTCCTCCTTTGATACCGAAAACAGGCCCTAATGAAGGCTCGCGTAGTACAACTGTTGTTTTTTTACCAATTATATTTAACCCTTCGGTTAATCCGATAGATGTTGTTGTTTTTCCTTCACCGGCAGGTGTTGGACTAATGGCAGTAACTAAAACCAATTTGTGTTGCTTGATTTTTTCTTCATCAATTAATGTTAATGGCAACTTGGCTTTGTATTTTCCAAAATGTTCCAAGTCGTCAACAGCGATGCCTAATTTGGCAGCTATTTCATTAATGTGTCTGATTTTTGCACTTTGTGCAATGTCTAAGTCTGAGGGTACTGCATTTGCCATAATAAATTTTACAATTTTAAAAGGTTTATATTTTAATTTTCAAGTTCCAAATGTAGTATAAATCAAGGCAAACGCAGAAGAAAAAAAAGATGATATTCGTCACCATTTAATTATCAACGTTTCATTGCATTCATCAAGTCTTCCTTGGTGTTGATGTTGACAAAAACAGAATCGTCAAACAAAGAATTACCATCAACAAAAAGCTGCTGAACAGCGAACTGAGAGATTAAATCCAATAATTTCTTCTTCCCTTCCTTCATCATTGTTTCCCAATAAGAAGCGCAATCTTTTGAATACACACCAAACATGGGTTCGTAATTGTTTTTGAAAAATGGAATGGTGATTTGAAATCCTTGAGCATGATTGATAACAAAATCTATTGCTTGGCTTGTTACAAAAGGCATGTCGCAACTAAGTATGAAATTGCTAGCAGTAGCAGTATGATTCAATGCAGCATGAATGCCACCTGCAGGGCCTGATTGAGGAATGATGTCGGTGATTAATTCGTATCCAAATTTAGAATACGCTTGGTTTCCTGATACGATAACGATATTGTTTACAACAGGTTTTAATTGATGAATCACATGTTCGATAATGGCTTTATTATTAAGTTCTATAAGCCCTTTATCCATTCCCATGCGGGAGCTTTGACCGCCTGCAAGGATATAGCCTGTAACATTTGTTTTAGTGTTATTCATACGTTTCGATTGTAAAAACAGGTTAAAGGTAAACTTTAATTTTCTATCATCATCATACCTAGTTAGTAGAAATCAACTGCTAATAAAAAACAATAATAGCGGTATATCCAATCCTTAGCCTTACTTTTGCGAAGAAACAAAATAAACAATAGTATGTCTTTTGAAAAATTAAATCTGAACAAACCTTTGCTGAATGCCCTAAACGACTTGGGTTATATTGAGCCTACTCCTATTCAGGAACGAGCTTTCCCTGTTATCATGTCGGGGAGAGATGTGATTGGGATAGCTCAGACTGGTACAGGAAAAACGTTTGCTTATTTATTGCCTATACTTCGTAATCTTAAATACTCCGACCAACGACACCCACGCGTATTAGTGATAGTGCCTACACGTGAATTGGTGTTGCAAATAGTAAAAGAAATAGAAAAACTTAGCACGTATACTAGCACTCGATTTTTGGCTATCTATGGAGGCACCAATATCAATACTCAAAAACAATTGGTGTACAATGGTGTTGACATCATCGTTGCCACCCCTGGAAGATTGGTGGATTTGGCGCTTACCGGATTACTTAGATTGAAAGATATTAAACAAATGGTGATTGATGAAGTGGATCAAATGTTGAGTTTAGGTTTTCGTCAACAACTGCTTAGCTTTTTGGAAACAATGCCCAACAAGCGACAAACATTGATGTTTTCGGCTACCATGAATGAAGAAATAGAAGCTGTGGTGGCTAAATATTTTTATGAGCCTGAAAAGATAGAAGTGAATCCTCATGGTACTCCTCTCGAAAAAATAATACAAGTTTGTTATCATGTGCCGAACTTCAACACCAAGTTGAATTTGCTTGAATACCTTTTGAAAACGGATGATTCGATGAATAAGGTATTGGTTTTTACGGGTACAAAAAAACTAGCCGATAATGTGTTTGATCAATTGAAACAACGCTTTCCGGATGATGTTGTTGTTATCCATTCCAACTTATCGCAAACGGCACGTATCAATTCGTTGAAACAATTTCATGAAGGAACCAAACGTGTGCTAGTGGCAACCGACATTGTAGCGCGTGGTTTGGACATTACCGATGTAAGTCATGTTATTAATTTCGATACTCCTGAAACACCTGAAGATTATATTCACCGCATTGGACGAACAGGAAGAGCGAACAAGGATGGTGTGGCTATCACATTTATTAATGAAGCCGAACTTGAATTTCAAGTAAGCATCGAAACGATGATGAATAAAGCTATACCTTACGAAAGCATGCCCGAAGAGGTTGTAATATCGAAGATGCTGACGGATGATGAATTGCCAAAGATGGTGGACAAGATAAAACAGAAAAAAGGAAAAGATACGCATGTTCCTGGTCCTGCTTTTCATGAGAAAAAACTAAAGAATAAAAAAGTGAACCTTGGTGGTCCTGCTCAAAAGGAAAAGCTAAAAGGTAAAGATGCTAAGATACGAACCTATAGAAGGAATTAATTGAACTTACATTTTGAAAATAAATTTAACAAGAAAAGTAAGCAACACCGCAATAAACATTGACAAGGCTATGATGAGGCGATAATAATTAATTCGCCCACCCATCAAGCGCCACTGCTTGTTGCCAGCATTGTCGGCAAATTTATCTTTTAATCCTTTGTTCGAAAAGAGAAGTAATACGGCTAGGGTGATTATAAATAGTACAATCCAAATTATTACAAGTGGTTTCATGATGATAAATTATGTGTTTGGATTTGATTAATTAAACAGGTCACCGTTTTAGGCATTAATTTTACTATTCATTGGTATCAACCAATACAAAAGTAGTTACGCATAAAATGATGACCTGTTCCTTTTTTTAATAAACAACTGAATTGATTTATTTCGAAGCGATTTTAACAAATTTCTTTTTAACAACCGTTGTTTCGTTTAATCTCATTTCGATAAAATAAATACCTGCTTCTAGTTCGGCTACATTCAAGATGTCTTGTTTGGTGGCATTGCTAAAGGCTTTGGTGAACATTACTTGTCCGAGTGTATTGATGATGGAAACGGCATTGATGCTTGCTCCATTGCTCGAAATAGATAATACATCGGATGCTGGCACGGGTGCAATGTTGATTAAATCGTTGGCATTGTCGAGACTAGTGATGCCCGATGTGCAAGGCATTTGACTGATACCATGTGGTTGAAAGAACGAATCGAAGGTAGTGGCATCGGTTATAGGCCACATGTCTTGTTCGAGGATTTGATGATTAGGTGCAATTAATATCATGGTTGGGAAAGCGGAGATACCATAAGTAACATGAAACGATTGTGCTCCTGCCGAAGCACTGCCTTGGGTACCGCTTATGCCTATTGGATAAGGGCCTGATGGGTTCATGTAGGTAGATTCCCAGCTGTGCATTACTGCATTGTTGTCATCGCGATTGATGGAAACAAATTGAATAGGTGCATTGCTGCTATTGCAACCGTAATTGAAAAATGCTCCGAAAAGTTTTGGGGCACATTGTTGACATGGGCCGCAGGTGGTGAACATAAAATCGAGAACAACATACTTGCCTGTAGCCAAGGTGTTGAATAGATTAAAGGTGTTGCCGTTGATGTCGGTGGCAGTGAAATCGACAGCGGTGGTAAGGGTTGTTTGTGCTAACGAGATTTGAGCACATAAAATAGAACTAAAAAAGAATAGTGTAATTTTTTTCATTTGTTTGATTGTTTTAAAGTGTGACTATTAAATTTATTTCTGACAAATGTATAGTTTCTTCTTTTCTTTTACAAGTATTTTTTTGAGAAGATTAATTTCTGTTTAGGTGATAAAACGAATGATGGGTGGCGGATTTTGTTTTTCCTTAGTTTGGCGTAGCGTCTCGCTACGTCATATACAACAAGTCCTCTGGACTTTTTTTATTAGTTTAAAGGCGGGACGCCTTGTTAAACGTGACGTAGCGGGACGCTTCGCCAAACTATGGTTATTTCGCTTCTGGTGTCGCTGCGTTGAAGTGATACTTTTTTCGTATCGCTTCCATTTCTTGTTTCAAAATGTCGGGATGTTTCCAATACTTTTCACTTAACTTTTCTCGGATTTCTCGCATCATTTTTACTGCGTCAAATTCTTTATTCGTTTCCATTTTCATTTGATTTTAAAATTTATTCACTTTTGTTTTTTTCAATGGTGTTTATGATTGCGAAAGCAATTCTCTTGGTGTTCTAATTTCAATCATTCTATATCCAAGTCGGAAGTTGATTGAGTTGTAAAGTCTTATTCTGTCAAGGTTTACAATGTGTTTGAAGTTCCAACTTGCTAATACATCAGAGTTGTTTAATGTCGCCAATGCAATGTGTAACGCATCGTTATAACTTTTGTTTGTCAATGCACCTTCGTTGATATACGTTTCTGCAAGTTTGATTGCTTCGTCATTGATACTAATTTCAACAAGATGTTTGTCGGGTACTTGTTTTACCTTTTCTCTTATTTCTTGTCTTGCAAGTTCAAGTTCTTGAAGCGTCAAGTCGGAAAGCAATAGTTGGTTTGTTCCTACAACAAATTCTTCAAACAAAGCATTGCTCCATTCTTTGAACTCTTCGTCAAAGCAACCGCCAATTACCGATGTGTCTGTATAAATTTTCATTGCACAAAGATAAGTAAAGTTGTTGTTCGGTTCTTATTTTTGAAATTTCTTTTGCCCTTGCTGTTGTTTTCACCAACAAGTTAAATTAGTAATTATTACTTTTTATATTCTATTGTTTGTTGGTGAAAAAACACCAACAAAGGCGGAAATATGCTAGCGCAAGCGGGTGCTTAAGGTTTTTTGCAATTACTTGCAAAACCCATTGCTCGCAAAATATAATGAGATAACTCTAAACAAGATGTGAGTACTATAGAGAAAAAAATAAAAGATATTAAAACTCCTGTTATTCTCAAAATCCAATCTGAAAGATTTAAATTTTTGAATTCTGTTTTTAATATAAATAAAAACAAAACTAATAACCAACAAATGGAAAGAGCATATTCCGGAATTGTTGAAATCTTTGATATTAAAAGTTGGTCTCCTAAAGAAAAAAAGTACCAATTCGATTCAAAATGTAAAAAAGATGCAATTGGGGTAAGTATTAAATAGATTGCATCAAACAAAAAATAAGAAATACAAATTTCACCGATTATTCTTTTGTAAGGATAAATAGTTTTTAAT
>CAIWDF010000285.1 GCA_903911435.1 uncultured Bacteroidota bacterium | reverse complement strand
TGTTTTTTATTATGCATATAAACCACCTTTACTTTTGTAATTTCGGGCAATTTCAAGGACAACTACCATAACAAGAATTTAATCTTTTGTTGTATCGGTAATGGCTTTTCCTTCGTCTTTGATAGCGGTAGCGGCTTCGTCAATTTGTTTTTTAAAACTACCGCCAGCTTTATTCAATTCTGACTTTAATTCCGAAGTATGTTTATTTAGTTCTTCCTGAAAACCACTGGTTGTTTTCTGAATTTCGTTTTGTATCTGAGCCTTGGCATCGTTTATTTCGCGAATTCCTTTGCCAAGCCCTTTGGCTATTTCGGGCAATTTGTCGGAACCAAAAAACAAGATAATAACTAGCACTACAATGAATACTTCGCCACCACCAAGATTGAGAAAGAGATACATTTTTGTTTAGTTGTTATTTGTTATTTATTTGTACCGATACTTCGGGTTATTCATAATTACTTTACTCAACGTGAAATAAAGTAGGGTGCAAAAGTACATAAAAAACAAAGCCCGATAAATTAAATTATCGGGCTTTGTTTTCTAGATGCCAGGAAATAATTAGATCACTTCTCCTTTAACAATTTCGTCACCTTGTTTTTCTTTTTCAAAGTCGATAACGATAGGTGTTGCAATGCAGATAGAAGAATAAGTACCGATAACGATACCAATTAACAATGCGAAAGCAAAGCCTTTGATGGTTGCACCTCCGAAAAGGAAGATAGCCAACAATACAAAGAAAATGGTTAACGAGGTGTTGATGGTTCTACTCAAAGTAGAGTTCAACGCATAATTAATAACGCGTACACGTTCGTCTTTATGCAAGTCGGTTTTGTTACGCTCGGTTAAGTATTCTCTTATTCTGTCGAACACAACTACTGTATCTGTCATCGAGTAACTCATTACCGTTAATATAGCCGCGATGAAATCTTGAGTGATTTCTAGAGAGAATGGCAAGATGCCATCGAAAATAACGAATATCGAAAGTACAATAAGCACATCGTGAAACAAAGCCACCACGGCTCCCAAGCCATATTGCCATTTTTTGAATCGGATAAAGATGAACATAAACATCACCAAACAAGAAAGTAATACGGCCCACACTGCTTTGGCTTTAATATCTCTCGAAACGGTTTCGCCCACTTTCTCCTGGCTCATTATTTTATGATGAACATTTAATTTGTTCAAGCCTTCTTCAAGTTTGGCTTCTACTTTAGCTTCAGCATCCGCTGAATTGTCATCAATCAAATAAGTGGTAGTGATACGTTGTTGAGTATTTTCACCATACGTTTTTACTTCCAAACCAACATCGCCAAATGAAAGCGCTAATGCATTACGTACTTCTTCCACTGGTTTCACATCATCAAAACGAACGATGTAAGAACGACCTCCTTTGAAATCGACACCAAGTGTAAATCCTCCTTTCACTACGTAAGCCACAATACCAGCCAAAATGATTAAGCTAGAGAAAATATAATACATTTTACGTTTTCCAACAAAATCGATATTGATTTTTTTGAACGCATGCTCAGTATATTTATTTCCAAAAGGAATAGCTTTTCCTTTCCCTAACCAACGCTCGAATATTAAACGAGTGATAAAAATAGCGCAGAACAAAGAAGATACAATACCTATTATTAAGGTAGTAGCAAATCCTTGAATAGGACCTGTACCGAATGTATACAAGATAATACCTAATAATAAACCAGTAACGTGAGAGTCGATAACCGAAGACATCGCATTGCGATAACCTTCTTTTATCGCCATACCCACTACTTTACCCGATGTAAGTTCTTCACGAACACGTTCGAAGATAAGGATGTTAGCATCCACCGACATGGCTATGGTCAAAACGATACCAGCAATACCAGGCAATGTAAGCACCGCACCAAACGAGGCGAGAATACCAACCACAAAGAAATTGTTGATAACCATGGCAAAGTCGGCCACCCAACCTGCTTTGTTATAATAAAAGCCCATAAATAAGAGGACTAAAACCAATGCAATAAGAGTGGACATAAATCCTTTGTTAACTGCTTCCTGACCTAGTGTAGCACCTACTACTACTTCCTGAACAATACGAGCAGGTGCAGGTAATTTACCAGCCTTAAGGATGTTTACCAAATCTTTTGCTTCGTCTTGCGAAAAGTTTCCTGTAATAGACGAACTACCACCCGAAATTTCTCCCATTACATTAGGGAAAGAGTAAACACTATTGTCTAAAACAATAGCAATAGATTTACCAACGTTGTCTTTTGTTAATTTTCTCCAAACTTGAGCTGCTTCAGCAGTCATCATCATCGAAATTTGAGGCGAACCTCCACCAGCTTGTTCATAAACCACGCGAGCATCTGCAATAATATCACCCGACAAAGGAGATTTTCCTTCGCGGTTGGTAACTCGTATAGCCACCAATTGGAATACTGATTCTTCTTTATCACTAGCCTTAAATGTCCACATGAATTTAATAGAAGGGAAAAGGATTCTTACTTTCGGATTCAACAAATATCTGTTGATCATTCCAGTATCTTTCACAGCAGCATATCCAATCACTGGGCCTGTCCCCAATTGAGTTTGTCTTTGAGCATTTTGTCCAACAGCCGGATTCAATAATGCAAATAAAGGATTTTCTCTTCTCAACTTAGCAATGGTATCTGCCTTGGTTGAACCCTTTTTCAATGAGTCAGTTTTGCCAACACCTAATTGTTTATCTAATGAAGTGTTAGAAGAATCAATTTTCGATTTTTTGTTATCTACTTTTGCTACATCTTTTTCATCATCAGTTTTAGCAACGATAGCCGAATCTTTTTTCAAAGAATCTTGAGGAGTAAGAATTTCTTTTAAACGGATATTTGCTTTTTCAAGTATCGGGTAGATGTCTTTATTGTCATACGTTTCCCAAAATTCCAAATTAGCAGTTCCTTGCAATAATTTCTCAACACGTCTTTTGTCGGTAACACCAGGCAATTCAATTAAGATACGGCCTGAAGAAGCTAAACGTTGGATATTTGGCTGAGTCACCCCGAATTTATCTATACGAGCTCTCAACGTGTTTTCCGATGTAGCAATCGCATCTTCTATTCTATCACGTAAAAATTTAAGAACATCTTCATCAGGCGTATTGAAGTCAATTTTCCCTTTCAACTCAATAGTTTGAAAATTGATTGCCAATTTTGCATTCGGATTGATTTTGTGAAACTCTTCTCCGAAAATGGTAACAAAGTCCTTAGTAGATTTCTTTTGAATCTCACTTGCTTTAGACAAAGCTTGAGTAAAAGTAGGGTCGTTGCTATTGTTTGATAAACCACGGATGATATCGGCTACCGAAACTTCAAGTGTAACGTTCATACCACCTTTCAAATCCAAACCGAGATTAAGTTGACGTTTTTTTACATCATCATAAGTATATTCGGTGATGAATAAATTGTAAACTACTTTCTTCTTTAATGAGTCTAAATAATAATTCTTTTTGTATTCAAGAACTGAATCCAAATAAGTCATTTGTCCTGCTTCATTGGGAGATGCCAATTTTGCGGCATCCTTCACTTTCTGGTCTTCAACACACGTTTTTGCATAATTGTCAGCATCCTTTCTGATTCCGTATGCCACGTATGTAAACATTAAATAATAAGCACAGGCAAGTGTTAATAGTATTGCAAATAGCCTGATTGCACCTTTGTTACGCATAATTTTTTTAATTAAATTGTTTTATTTTTTCTGTACTTTTTACTCGAATTCAACATAAATTCACTCTTCCCTTCAATTAATATTCTTCCATTTTTTTTAATTTGGGGGTGCAAATATAGAATAACAATTATTATTTACCAATTTTATCTTTTACAAAGTAAAATTTAGTAATGGAATGAAAAATAAAATAATAACTAACTTGCACACCAAAATTAGAAATAAACATGGTAAACCAAAAACCAAAATCGGTAGAAGAAATAAGGAAACACCGAAAGCCAATTGTTAACATTAATGTAAAACACAAGGGTAATTTATCAAAATTAGATAAACTAGCCCTTTGGATAACAGAACATGTGGGCACAATGGGGTTCTTTATTATTATATTTATATGGACATTTTCGTGGCTCGTTTGGAACTCCCTAGCTCCTCAACCATTTCGCTTCGACCCTTTTCCTGCCTTCGTTCTTTGGTTATTTCTTTCCAACATGATTCAGATATTTTTAATGCCTTTAATTATGATAGCGCAGAATCTCCAATCTCGCCATTCAGAGGCAAGGGCTGAAGCCGATTTCGAGGTGAATACGAAAGCAGAAAACGAAATTGAAACCATTTTGATTCATCTTGAGAACCAAAACAAGTTAATTTTGGAAATTCTGAATCATATTCAAAAAAAGGAAGGAGGGAAATAAATTTTAACATTTATCGATATTTCCCAATGTTTTTGGGCTCTCCACGAAAATGTAAAGCTGAAGGAATTGAATAAACGCCACTTTTCTGTTGGTTGTTAATAAAATATTATATATATTTGCGTTCCTTTATTTGGTTTTAGCGTTATTACAAACTAAAGGGCGAACTAAAATAATTTAACAAATCTATATCTTTTATAATATATTTGTGTATAATTGCGCTCTACTAAAAAAATCATTTATGTTAAAACGTGTTGTTTTAATTGTTATTGTTTGTTTTTCATTGGGTAAGAGCGAAAGGTTATTTGCTCAAGATCCTGAATTCACACAATTTTACGCAAACCCTCTTTACCTCAATCCAGCAATGGCTGGAACCGCTATATGTCCAAGATTCAGTTTGAATTACAGAAATCAATGGCCAGCCATTTCAGGTACTTACGTTACCTATTCAGCATCTTACGATCAACATTTTGAAGGAATAAAAGGAGGATTAGGAATTTTAGTTTATGATGACAGAGCTGGACAAGGTACGTTAAACACATTTAGTGCAAGCGGGATGTATTCATACTTACTTAATGTTACAAGAAAGTTTTCACTTAAATTCGGGTTACAAGCAACTTACTTCGAAAAGAGTATTGATTGGAGTAAACTTACTTTTGGAGACATGATTGATGAGAGAATGGGTTTCGTTTATAACACAAGAGAGGTACCAGGTAAAGCTAAAGTTTCTAATGCTGATTTTTCTGCTGGTTTGTTCGGTTACACTAAACGTTTTTATTTCGGCTTTGCGGCAAACCATTTAACACAACCTAACGAAGGGTTAATTAGCACAAGTAAACTTCCAATGAAAATAACAGTTCATGCAGGTGCACTTTTCGCGATAGGAGACAAAAGAAATGAGGTTACTATTTCTCCAAATATATTATATCAACAACAAAAAGATTTTAAACAACTCAACCTGGGGGTATATGCAACCAAAGGTTCTATTGTTGGAGGGTTATGGTATCGTAACCAAGATGCTTTCATCGCTTTGATAGGGTTTCAACAACCTCGTTTTAAAATAGGATATAGCTATGATATTACAACTTCAAAATTAACAAACGCCACTGCAGGCTCGCATGAAATTTCATGTTCTTTAGTATTGCATTGCAAACCGAAGAAGAAAAAAGTGAAAACCGTGAATTGCCCTGCATTTTAATAATTAAATTTTCATTCAAAGAAATAACAGTAACAAAACAAGAAAAAATGAAAAATGTATCTAAATTAATCCTTTTTACTGGAGTACTTTCCATCGTCTCATGTAGCAAAGAACGGTCTCCTGTAACAGCTTGGGAATACAATAACCCCAAAAACGGAGGGTTTGATGTACCTGCTTATGAGGAACAAGAAACTGGACCAGGTTTGGTTTTAATTGAAGGAGGTACCTTTACAATGGGTAGAGCTGAACAAGATGTTACGTATGATTGGAATGCTATTCCGCGTAGAGTGAGTGTTTCATCTTTTTACATGGATGAAACGGAAGTGCGTAATCTTGACTACCTAGAGTATTTACATTGGACAGCGAGAGTGTTTAATGCAAACTTCCCTGACGTTGTGAAAAAAGCGCTTCCCGATACTTTAGTATGGCGTGATCGCTTAGCTTTTAACGAACCATATGTAGAATATTATTTACGTCACCCAGCATACAGGGATTATCCTGTAGTTGGTATTAATTGGTTACAAGCAAATGATTTTTGTGCTTGGCGTACCGACCGCGTAAACGAATTTATATTAATCAGAGAAGGTATTTTGGGTGATGCTCCAACACCAACCGAGAATGATTATTTTAATACTGATGAATATTTAGCTGGCAAATGGCAAGGTACTGTATTAGCTCCAATTCCTTCAAAGGATCCTAACGGAGGAGATCGATTAGTGAGAATGGAAGACGGAATCTTCTTGCCTCGTTACAGACTACCGACTGAAGCGGAGTGGGAATTTGCAGCGTACGGATTGATTGGTAATACAATTGGTGAGGCTATCAAAGAAAGAAGATTATACCCATGGAATACTCATGGTGTTCGTAATCCTGACGATAAATATTTAGGTAAAATGTTCGCTAATTTTCAGCGTAGTAACGGTGATATGATGGGGGTTGCAGGCGCATTGAATGATGCAGGAGATATTACAACACCTGTTTATTCGTATTGGCCTAATGATTATGGTTTATATAATATGGCTGGCAATGTTAGCGAGTGGGTGATGGATGTTTATCGTCCTTTATCTCCAGAAGATAAGTCTGATTTCCGACCTTTCCGTGGTAATATATTCCAAACTCAAGTTCGTGATGTAGATGGAATAAAGATAAACGATTCTTTAAAATATGATGCGGATAGTAATATTATAAGCATTCCAGGGATGGTATTGTGGAGAGATGTTAGTATCACTGTGCCTGATGATAATTTGGACGAACGTAGAAATTATAAATACGCAGACAACAAAAATTATCTTGATGGTGATGTCAAATCACAAGCTACTGGTCTTTCAGGAGGAATATGGACAGATGCATTCGATCCTTCAAGTGGCAAGCCTGAAAGTTCTGGTATGTATGCTTATCCAGCTTCATTAACATCAGGTAGTCCAGGAGAAACCTCAATGATTAATGATAAGGCTAGAGTTTACAAAGGGGGGTCATGGAGAGATCGTGCATATTGGATGGTTCCTGGAACTAGACGATTCCTAGATCAAAGACAGTCTACAGATTGTATCGGATTTAGATGTGCGATGACCCGTGTTGGAAGTCCATCCGGCTTAGGGGGTAGATAAAATATTAATCTTTAAGAACAAAAAAGGCTGTGTTGCATTGCGACACAGCTTTTTTTTATTCCTTTGTTCTTATCTAAGTGTGTTGTCCTCCTTCAACAATTCTAAAAATGTGTAAGATGAAAGGAAATAGTACATCCATTGATTCTTGTGCACCTCTAGTCGAACCAGGAAGTGCCAAAATAAGCGAATTTCCCTTGAGGCCAGCAACGCTTCTGGAAAGCATTGAAAATGGAGTTCTGTCTTGGCCGTAGTTACGGGCAGCTTCCATAATGCCAGGTATTTCTTTGTCGAGTAGAGGGCGAATTGCTTCTGGGGTAACATCTCTAGGAGAAAGTCCTGTCCCTCCCGTAAGAATGATTATATCGTTTTTTTCATTGTACAATTCCATAACCTTTTTCTGTATAATATTTGTTTCGTCAGGAATAATAAAGCTTTCAGAAACGTTTACATTACACGATTGTAGTTTTTTAATAATTGCGAGTCCGGCCTTATCTGTTTTTTTGCCTGAGGAGATACTATCAGAACACACAATTACCGCAGCCTTTAAATCAGTTCTAAATTTGTCAGTATAGTCAGATTTCCCTCCTTTCTTTTCGATTAATTTGATGGAGCAGATTTCAATGCCTTTATCAATAGGTTTTAACATATCATAGATGGTTAAAGCGACAATTGAAGCCCCATGCATCGCTTCAACTTCAACACCTGTTTTGTAAACAGTTTGTACTTCTAATTCAACCAATATTGATAAGTCAACTATTTCATAACGTACCGAGGTAAATTCAATAGGCATTGGGTGACAGTCAGGAATCATATTACTTGTGGCCTTAACAGCAAATAATCCTGCTGTTTTAGCCATTTCGAACACATCGCCTTTTGCGACCGTTTTGTTCTTGATTGCTTCAATAGTTTCCTTCTTGCTGACTTTTACAATCGCTTGTGCGATTGCTGTTCGTAAGGTTGATGATTTAGATGTTATATTTACCATTTTGTTTCTACTTTTATTTTTCTAGGGGTTAAGATTCTCTTTCCAAACAAATGTTTCGTCATTAAAAATCTCTTTTCCGAAAATCGGAACACTTGTTTTAATCTGTTCAACAATATAACGACAAGCATCAAAGGCTGCAGTTCTATGTTTAGAAGAAACAAATACGAATAAACAGATTTCTCCTGTTTTAACTGCACCTATACTGTGGTGTATATGTAAACAAGATAATTCGTAACGGTCAAAAGCTTGTTCTCGTATTTCACTAAATTTTTTCTCTGCCATTTCTTCAAATGCAGAATATTCAATACAACTAACGAACTTAGAATCTATTTCATCACTTCGCACTTGGCCCAAAAAAATATCATGGGCTCCAATCGATGTCTTTGTTGAGTGCTTTGCAATGCTGTCGGCAATAAACTGAGGGCTTATTGCTCCATTGACTAGCACCTTGTGTTTTTTCTTTTCCATTCTATTATAAGTTATAGCTTTTTACCCATTCAGTTAGCCCTCCTTTGAGGTTAACCAAGTTAGTAAGACCGAAATTTTGTTGTAACATTTGAATTGCTATTCCACTTCGAATTCCAATCTTGCAAATTACAACTACTGTTCTTTCTGAACTAATTTTGTCCGCATTATCAATCAACTCAGAGAATGGGATTTGTAATTCTTTTAGAACATCTAAAGATGGTTCTTCGTTAAATGCTCTAACGTCCAATATTTGTATTCCTTTTCTGTTGTTTTGTATTAATTGAAAAAGTTGATCTGAAGTAATTTCCTTGGTATTCCTTGCTGTTGATCCATCACAGAATAATCCATAATCGAATTTTTCATATTCATTTATGTTTGAAGGAGAGCTAATAGATGCAGTCTTTTCATAATTGATTGAATAAAATTGCATCGTCAGAGAATTAATAATAGTCAATTGACCTGATAACACATTTCCTATTCCTACACATATCTTAATAGCTTCATTTGCCTGAAACAATCCAATAAGCCCCGGTAATATACCAAGCACACCAGTCTCTGAACAAGTGTGAGTTTTTTCAGGTGTTGGAGGTGCTGGAAATAAACACCGATAATTTGGTCCTCTTTCTGTTCCGTTAGCACTATAATTAAATACAGAAATTTGACCTTCGAACTTGTAAACTGAGCCATATACTAGAGGCTTTCCAAGAAGTACACAAGCATCATTCACCAAATATCTAGTGACAAAATTATCAGTTCCATCAATCACCACATCATAATTAGTGATGATGCCAATAGCATTCTTATTAGTTATTTGTTCATAGTAAGCAACAAACTTTACAAATGGATTTAATTTGGATAATTTATCAATTGCGCAATTCACCTTTGGTTTGCCAACATCATCAACAGTAAATAAAATTTGACGTTGAAGGTTAGATGGATCAACACTGTCGAAATCAACCACTCCTATTGTGCCAATGCCAGCAGCTGTCAAGTAATTCAATACGGAGCAACCTAGGCCACCTGCTCCGATAACTAATACAGATGACCGTTTCAATTTCAATTGTCCTTCATTCCCTATTTCAGGCAAGAGGATATTTCGGCTATACCGAATTAGTTCATCATTATTTAGCATTTATCCACCAGCAAAAGGAGGTAGGAAAGCTACCACATCTCCGTCAATTAATTCCATATTCCCATTCACAACTTGATGATGAAGCGCGAGCAGAAATTTATAATCCCTTAACCTAGGAAATTCAGCAAGTACTTTCGATTTTAAAGAATAAATATCCACTGCATCATGTACTTCAAATTCGCTAACTCCTGTCGCTTCTAATAAGGAGCCAAAAAAAATTGCTTTATTCATCTCTTCTTTTTTAATCAAGTGAATTATGGTAATAAATATACATCAACTAAGGTTCCTGCTTTTACCATTTCCATGTCTTCGCTAAGGTATATTATCGCGTTGGCATTTGCGAATGAACTCAGTTTATATGATTCCTGTCCATCCAATGCAACAGCAAAATTATTTACAATTCTTGATTTTAAAAAATTTGCGAGTCCCTTTTTTTTCTGATATTCATGTTTTATCGGTAGTTTAAAAGAAGTAAGAAACACACTCGAATCTCCTTGAATTTTCCTTACGGCTGGATAAACATAATTGTAAAAGCAAGATAGAACAGCCGCTGGGTTTCCAGGTAAGGCGAAGAAAAGTACTTTTTCATGTTTCCCAAAGAACAATGGTTTTCCTGGTTTTTGTTTCACTTTATAAAAGATGGTTTCTACTTTCATCTTATTTAAAGCACTTCCAACAAAATCGTAATCGCCTACCGAAATTCCTCCAGTTAAGAGAACAATATCTGATACCTTCTCAGCCTTTTTAAGTACTCGAATTAATTTTGATTCATTATCCTCAACACATTTAACTTCTATTGGGTCAATATGAATACTTTTTAGAGCAGCTATGAGCGTAGCGGAGTTCGACTCATATATGTTTCCTGTTTTTAACTTTGTACCTGATTTTTGTAATTCACTACCCGTAACGATGATGGTTACTAGCGGTTTTTTATAAACCTTTACTTCCTTTATTCCCATACCAGCAATATACCCTATTGCACCTGCATTAAGCTGATTAGATTTGTTCAAGGCAAGAGCCCCTTTAAGTATTTGAGAACTTTTTTTCCTAACATTTGCTCCAAGGACAAGTTGAGTATCCAAAATTTGTAGGTGACCATCTTCAATCTTTACTTTCTCTTGCATAATCACCGTGTCTGCACCTTTTGGGATTTTAGCTCCAGTGAAAATTCGAACGGCTTGTCCCTTTTTAATTTCTTTTGAAAATACCGAACCTGCGGAACTCTCGCCAATCAGAGATATGTTTTTATTTTTTCGAACATCATCAAAAATTACTGCGTATCCATCCATCCCTGATTGATCAAAAGGAGGCAGATGAACTGGTGAGTAAATATCTTTTGCAAGAACAAATCCAAAAGCGTCTTCTACATCGCGCTTTTCTGAAGCCAAAATGTGAGTATGTTTTAATATTGCTTTCTTTGCTTCTTCAACCGTAACCATGGTACAAAAGTCGATATTATTATTGTCAGTTAATGCAAAAAAATAAAGATAATAAATTGTAATTCTTTTTATTCATCTTTTAATGACAAAATGAAATTAAGGTTAATGGAATTTAACTGCAACTCCAAGACCAGCATTTACACCATTACCTTTTATTTTGTAAACGTAATTTCCCGATCCGCTGTTAAGATTTGAATTTGTATTATTCGAAAAAGTCATATTCGGATAACTCATTCCTGCATAACCAAGGTTGAAAAAGATGCCAACGTAATTTCCAAAATAGATATGTGGTACCAATGCGAATCCGTAGTTAAGTCCACTTCCTTTGGCAGCACTTCCGTTCGCATCATTCGCCATATATTTTAATTTGGAATAGCCCAAAGTGAGTTGAATTGGCATGTCGAAATGTTTCGTCTTGATAAAATGAAAATTTACCATCAGGTCACAATCTAAACCAGTTACTGTAGGTTTTATGTGCTTATTAGTTGAGTCAGCATTTGAAATGTATTTGGAGTAACCAAATCTGCCTCCAATTCCTAACCAATTAGTAATGCCATATTCTACAGTTAATGGAAAGGTTCCTGAAGCCGCACCGCCTATGGTGTCCTTCACCACTCTGTTTGTATGAATTGAACCATTGTAATATACCGACTCATCTTGTTCTTGATGCGATTTGGTGCCAAACAATCCGAAACCTGCCCCAATTCCAATTGTAATTTTTCCCTTTTGAAAAGATTTTTCTTGAGCATTTAATGTATGGCAATAAATAGCTACTATGAGCAGTAACAGAAGTTTTTTCATTGGATGAGTTTAGGTTTTAAAAATGTTTCTATGGCTTATGGGCTTAAAAATAGATATATTTTTTATACCTTTTTAAGTTATTTAGCATTACACCAACATTTGGTTAATTAGCCAACTCTCTACTTTTTAGCCATTCATAAACTGTAATGACTTGAAGGATATTCAGCATACCGTAGAACACATCTTCTAATGGAATGGTGAATAAGCGGATTCCAAGATTTTGTTCATCCGCATAAATTAATACAGGCATCGCGGTGAGCACTTCGTTGACAATAAAAAAAGGAATCAAGCATACAAGCCATGCTAAATAAAACCTTCCGAGATAGGCTGATTTAATTACAAAAAGGTGAATAAGTAATGTGACAATTAAAAATAGGCAAGTCGTGAAAGTGTATAATCTATCGTGATAGAGTATTGATATGATGAGTAAGATAATAACTAGAGCTATCGTAATGAATTTTGACTGTGTTGAAAGTAGGTCTTTTTTTACAAAGTAATTCAAAACTTCATTTAAACGAGACACAGCTACCCTTTTCCTGTATTTTGCAAAATCTGCCTGAAGCGAAATAATTAAATCGTCTAACATCTGCTGACATTGATTAAAATCTCTCGATTCAAAATAAGTTGCAAGCACTTCAGGCATACCACCCAGACAAATAAATTTTTGAATTAGTTCAATTAACTTTACATGAAATATTTCATTCAAGGGCTTTTCGGGTTTAGCCTCCCTGATTTTTTCGAGTAATTGATGCTCCCCTGCACCATTAAGGAATTCCGAAAAACTCAGGGGATACATGAAGAAGGATCTGATCCGTCCAACACCAAAAGTGGGAATTTCTGAAAGTGCAAATTCCAACAACGAGCCAGCGGCAATAATGTGTAATTCGGGCGTCTTTTCGTAAAAAAAACGTAAAGAAGCTATAGCTTTAGGGCATGATTGTATCTCATCAAAGAATAGCAATGTTTTTCCTGCTACAATGCTTGTTTTAAAAATGACACCTATGTTTTCGCAAATTACCGCTGGCGAAAGTTCATCAGAAAAAAGCGCTTTTAACGAGGACTTTCCTCGAAATTGATTTCAATAAAGTTATCAAACTTCTTTCCAAACTCTCTGATGGTTTTTGTTTTTCCTACCTGTCGTGCACCCCTAATCAACAATGGCTTATGTTTGGTTTCCATTCTCCACTTTTCCAATTCAATGTCTGCTTTTCTCTCGATATACATGCTGTATTATTTATTATCCCACAAAAGTACAAAAATTACAAGAATACAAGGCAATATACCATCAAAAAATACAATAATACAAGGCAATGTTCTTTTGAAAAATAGAAAAATACAAGGCAATAAAATGACAGGGCAGCACCTTAGATTGAATGTGTCGTTATCAATATTGAGTTGAACACTTTCAATATTGAATGTAACACACCTTATAATATATGTAACATTACTTAGATTGAGTTGAACACTATCAAGTATGAGTTGAACGCTGTAATTAGAAAAGTATATCAACAAAGTGGCTAAAGCCCTTCGTGCCTATGCTAATCATATTAATGATTTGGAGCTTAAAAAAGACGTACATTTCAGCAAAAGTAAGCTAAAGGCTGTGTCAGCCACTATGTTAAAAGGGATAGCTGCCAATGTGTTGGCAAAGGCTTCTGC
>CAIWDF010000284.1 GCA_903911435.1 uncultured Bacteroidota bacterium | reverse complement strand
GTGATGGTGCGTGTTGCTGTATTTAAACAGGTATTCGCATCTGTTCCTGTTACTGTATAAGTTGTTGTGGCACTAGGTGTGAAAGCTACTCCATTATTCACCCCGCCACTCCAGCTATAAGAGGTTGCTCCTATTCCACTCATGGTTACCGATGTTCCTGCACATACTGCAGATGCCGTGGTAGTTGAACCTACGGTTGGTAATGCATTCACAGTGATGGTGCGTGTTGCTGTATTTAAACAGGTATTCGCATCTGTTCCTGTTACTGTATAAGTTGTTGTGGCACTAGGTGTGAAAGCTACTCCATTATTCACCCCGCCACTCCAAGTATATGATGTTGCTCCTGTTCCACTCATGGTTACTGAACTTCCAACACACACTGCAGAGGTAGTGGTGGTTGAACTTACTGTTGGTAATGGATTAACCACCACAGTCACATTTTGCGTATTGCTACAAGTTCCAGCATTGATAGCGTATGAATATATCACACTTATTGGACTCGAAGTTGTATTAATTAATATTTCATTCGGGGCAGCGCTTTGCGGAGTGGTTATCGCAGCATTACTGATTCCTGAAACAGCCGCTCTGGTCCATGTAAATGTTCCATTAGTTCGGGTGCTTGTAGGGTTGTACGTAAATGCAGTTCCACTACAAATAGCCGGTGGTGTAAGTGTACTCGTCAAGGTTGGCAAAGCATTGAATGTTATTGGGTCAGAAGCTATACCGTTTGCTGTTACCACTAAAGAATAGGTACCCGTTGGGAGGCCTGAAGGTAATGTAAAATCAGTACTAGTAGGCAATGAACCAGTTTGTACGCCTGTGCTATTCCAATTAGAAGTACGAGCATAATAAACGTTGCTACCTGATGTAAGACGGATAACAGGGTAATTTGTTGCCATTTGACCGTCATCACCATAACAAGCTCCTTCGGAAATCCCATTAAATTTAGTTCCTGTAATATTAAAGCTAGTACAAGTAGATTGGGAGATGTTGGCAATTAGAGGTTTGCCTGCTGCTAATGGACTTCCTGCAGGTGTATAAATATAATATTGAGAAGACGTGGAAGTTTGATTCTGTCCATAAAGTACTGAACCATCAGGCAAATCAAGGAAATTAGTTTGATAAGCTCCAATGTTTAAAGATGCTCCTCCTCCCGGAGCATTCAATAAGGCGTATGAATTGCTAGTGTAATCAAACTCATAAAAGGTAGTAGGTGTTGGAAAGTGATTCGCTGATGTAGGTACAGGAGATACTGCACAAATGATTTTCCCATTTACCATCATAGCCGCTGCTGCATCTGGTGTTCCTTTTGCACTTGGTATGTCAGGTCCTGCTGCCCAAACGCCTGGGCTTGTACTTCCCGATGGAGTATAATAAGCTGTATGTCCCATAGAGCCTAAGAAAAATGCTCTACCATCTGGCAACAAAAATCCAGCTCCTGTTTCATCTCCATAAGGGTCGTAAAGCGAAACTGGCAAATTAGCATCCACTATCCAAGTATTGGTCGCAGGTATATATCGTTCAGAACTTGTGGTTAATCTATCAACGTAAAGTATACTATTATCAGGAAGTTTCACCCAAGACGATTCGTTGTGAATTCCATGTGCTGTCGGTCCTGTAACGTAAGTATTTGTTGTTGGGTTATAAATTGATGTACCTGTTAATGCACCAGCAACTAGGGCTTGCAACACTCTACCATCTGGCAATATTTCCGAGTTCGCATCACTTACATTTCCTCCTGGTGAAGGTGTAGATGTCCAAACGTTGGTCAACGGATTGTAAACTTCTCCAGTTGCTAATCCTGTTCCATATTCACCGCCTGCAACATAAACTCTGCCATCCATTAACACTTGCGATGAAAAGAATAGTCGAGTATCGTTCATTGGAGTAATTGTCGACCAAGTTCCATTCACATAACTTCCTTGCGCGTCTGGTGTAAGTTTATCCCAAATATTTCCATAAGCCGGTCCTCCATTCGATTTACAAATAACAGTTCCGTCCGAAAGTAATAGCATATGACCTAAATTGGCATGTGGGGCAACAGCCGCTACTGGAGTCCATGTCCCTACTTGAGATATTGATTGTGTTCCCGAAGGGCAAGTAACTGTTGGTGTTGCGCTACCCATACTTCCTGTTATCTGAGTACAACATCCAGACAGGTTATCACCAAAAGTGGCTGTGCTGCGAACATCATAACTCACCCAAAAATAATTAATTCCTTCTGCCAAAGTAGCTGTACCGTTTATCGTATAGGTTCCATTAGGGTTAGCAGTAGTTGTTCCAAATTGAGTGGAAGTGCTATAAGTACCCGAAAAACCTGTAAAAAAAACTCGTGCATTAGATAGGTCGGTGCTTGCATTGGTACAGCCTGTAGTCGTCAAACTGAAACTGTTCATAGTTATAGGTGTTAAAGAACCTGTTGTTACCACTTGCACTTGTAGTATTTGATTGTTAGTTGATCCAAGTGGCAAGGCTTGAAAGCTGTTCAAGAAGGCTGTCGTGCTAGACACATAACTCATCGCTACCAATGGTGCAGGTGTCCAAGTAAAAGTGGTACCTGAAGCAGGTATGTTTGTGGACGACATGTTGCACACTGCTGTAATTGCGCTTCCTGCAACTGATGTTGACCAGGTATTGGTTCCATTGGTTACACTTCTAAGATTGAAATCGGTTACCGAACTTCCTAATAATCCAACATCTCCAGATTCAGTTTGAGCATCAGCACAATTGTTGGCAACCATTGAAGTAACATCGGTAGATGTTCCCCAAACCACTTGAACAGTATTAGTTGTTTCGTTTAATATTATTTGAAAATTCCAATGGTCTACATACGTACCACTCGTGTAATGTGCCACATCTGTCCATTGAATAACGTACTGACGACTAGGCGCTGTTCCTCTTGTACCCACAATTACTGTAGAAGGAGTTGCCCCTGTGGTTACTCCCACCAAGTCAGTGGCATATCCTGCAATCGAATACGCATCAGATGCCTGCAAACCACAATAGTTGGTGGAGGTGCCAGGAACCGCTCCAAGCGTAATGTAACCATTGCTACTTACTCCTAAAGTTGTAAACGAAAGACCATTATAGGTAAATGTGAAAGGTAGCGTTTGTAAGGCCGAGGTACCATCATCAAAACGGGTAGTTGAACTCGTGAATAAAGTGGTGCCCGTTATTGCAGTATAATTGCCAACTGAAGTGCCAAAGGTATAATTGGCCACGGAGGCTTTCGTGCCATACATCGCAACTATTCCCAACATCAGTAGCACAAAGTTTTTCGTTTTCATATTTACCCTCATAAATTTTTTGTAAGTTTTCTTTTGCATAGTTTCTTTCGTTTTAATTTAGTTTGTTTGTGTTTTCATTCTAAAAACCTTTTGTTTTTTGGTGAGCTAATGTATTACTATTATTTAAAATGACAAAATTATTTCGCTGATGGCGGTCACGAGTTGGAGATTAATTGAAGGATGATGGATTTGTATGATCTAGAAAAACCCAAATACACTAGGTGGTGCCTTGGTTGTAGTCGAAAATCGAATCCCAAACTTGATCTACACGAGCAAGTGCTTCCTTCAAAGGGAGTACCTTCCAGCGACTATTGTGTTGAGTTCCGAGTCCAATCTTTTCTAACTTTTGGAGTGCTCCTTTCACATCGAAATCGATTGATACGTTAAGAGTGTTGAGGAACCAAGATTCAATTTGAACGTCTAGCTCTTCGGCTGATAATGGTTGGTTGCTATTGTTCAGAAAGGCGTATGCCAGAATAGTTTCTTTAAGTTCTTCTTCTTCAGAGGAATCAATTAATGCGGGAAACACACCGCTATTATTTCCCAAGTTTTTGAAATAAACACTGTCGGAAAGGGTTTTGGAGAACTTTAATTTCTTATTTAAGTAATCGCTGTATTGCCTGAAAAGATAAGCTCCAAGCACCCCCAACGCTAAAAGTCCTTGTGTTAAGGAATCTTTGCTCTTGGCCGTATTCTCCATTTCGCCCGATTTGTAAGCCGCATAAAGAGCTATCAATGGTGGAATGACTTTAGTACTTAGCAAGGATACACCACCGAACAGGCCAGGAATCCACATAAGAAGCTTATCTTTTAATGCCATTCTAGGGATGGCATTTGGAAAAACAGTTTCTAAATCGTTTACAGGAACTCGTTTGAACATCTTAAGTATAATACAACCTGGTGTGAATGGTAGCTTATGGATGTTTTGCTTTTTGTTCTTGAAATACTCAGCATCGTGAAAACGAATGAAAATAAGCACACGTTGATAGTATTCAATGTCAACTTCCTTTTTCCAGAAATAGAAACGAGGAACCTTTTCAGTGGTTTTATGAAGCCCTCTGCCATAGATTGCATATTCCTTGAAGTCATCAAAATTAACATGTATTTTGAGACTCACTAAATCTGAATTATTGATGGCCTCTTCGATCTTTGCTTGATCTATTTGGCGGTATTTACTTCGTTCTACAACTTGAAGTAAGGAGTTTTTGAAGAGGTTGTATTCACTTTTACCTGCTAGTTTTAAACGTTCTTCATGAGACTTGTCGGGGTCGAACGAGGCATAGTTGCGTTTTATTTGTTGAATAAAATTAAAACTATCGTAATGAAAATAATGTTCTAGGATTTCGAAGAGTTTGCGAAAATCATCGGTTTGGTGTTTATCAAAAGCGTGTTCTGCTATTTGTTGTTCGAGCAAAAAATCTTTGTCGAATGGTATATAGTGTTCTAGTTTCATTACTTATTAAAATATATTCCGTTAGTTTTTCGGTTGCACGAATGTAAATCTTTTATTAATTGTATGAACTTTTTCTATCGGAAATGAATGTAAAAACAATTAATCAATTGAAGTTTTGTTTTTTATTACATTTGTTGGCTTAAAATTTAAACTCGTTTAATTAAAAATCAATAAAATGAAAATAAAGACCAAGTCATCTCAACACAATGCATTTATAAAATCTATTTCTGTTATCGCAGTTGGATTGCTAATATTGGCTAGC
Organism: uncultured Bacteroidota bacterium; assembly: GCA_903911435.1. GTDB lineage: Bacteria > Bacteroidota > Bacteroidia > 2-12-FULL-35-15 > 2-12-FULL-35-15 > 2-12-FULL-35-15. Next base: position 10,649 of record CAIWDF010000284.1, on the reverse strand, counting down.
CCTTCCGCCTACGCGCAAAAAAAAGAAAAACTACTTGGCGAAAAGAACTTTGATGTGGAACTTACCGAACAAGGCAAGAAAAAACCAAGTGCTCCGGTGAAAGACCAAATATTGTTTAGAGCCGAAAAACTAAGTTCTACTTATATGATGCGCGAGTTTGTTTTCACAGCTAGCACCTACACAGCAAGTGTTGATTCCACTTCTGGCACTTCCATCATTACTTTTGCCTCAGATTCGAAAAACGCTGACGGTGATTTATTAAAATGGTCGGGAAAAGTACAGGGCGAAAACATGGATGGTACTGCTATCATCACTGATAAAAAGGGTAAAAGCAAAGCAGAATTTACTTTTAAAGGTCAAATGAAAAAATTCAGGAAATAATATTAGCCTTTATAATTGGTGCCTAGCTTTCTTCAAAACACTAGATTCAGCAAATAGAATGCGTCTTCTCAATTAATATTTAAGTAACTTTGATACCGATGACAAGTATATCATCGGTTTGTTCCATGCTTCCTCTCCATTGTTCGATAAAAGTATTGAGGTATTCTTGTTGCTCTTTCATTGACTTGCCTTGAATGGAAAGAAGAATCTGTTTGAATTTTTTTGTCATTAACTTTTTATCTTCTGGACTGTATTGATCGGAATAACCATCGGTGAAGAGATAAACTGTATCGTTATTGTGCAATTGAATATGATGTTTCACAAAATCTTGTTCGTCCTCGGTAAGTCCACCCACAGCCGTTTTGGTAGCTTTTATTTCTTCGAGTATAAAGGATGGTTGATTCTCATTCGATGGTTGTGGAGCACGAATTATATACAGCGGACGGTTGGCACCAGCATATTCTAAAGTTGTCATTTGATGATTAAAAGAACATAACACAATGTCCATTCCATCTCGAGTAGAATCATCATTACTTGATTGATGCAATACCTTTTTCATACGTCTATTCACCGAATTAAGTATGGAGGAAACATCATCACTTACCAAAACTGATTCGTTTAATTTTTCGTTTCCAATGGTACTCATAAAAGCCCCAGGCACACCATGTCCGGTACAGTCGGCTGCTGCTATTAAGTAATGAGAAGTACTTCGATGCAACCAGAAGAAATCGCCACTTACGATATCTTTTGGTTTGTACAATACAAACGACTGTGGGAATGCACTTGTAATATCAGCCAATGAGGGTAATAATGCATTTTGAATTCGTTGCGCATAATTAATGCTATCTAAAATCTCTTGATTCTTCACCTCCACAATTTCCTTTTGACGAAGTAATTCAGAAGTACGCTCATTTACCTTCACTTCCAATTCTTCGTTTTGTGTTTCCAATATTTTTTTCTTTTCAATTTCTTGTTCAAGCATTCTCTCTGACAACAATTGATTTTCGTCCATCTGTTTCTTTAGTCCTTTGTTGGTGTTGGCAACTTGTCGAGCGAGGAACACCGACATGAATATGGAAAAATTGAGATAAGTAAAGCAGAAGGTAATTCCCAGAAAGTAAAAATACGAAACAGAACCTGATAGATTCTTTGAGGTGGCAATATTGATGAAGATAAGAACGATGATGGCGAAGATAAGCACAAAAAGCGACAATGAAATCCACATGTAAATGCCGAACAATCCTGCTCCTTCTAGTTTATTTCGTTTGGCTTTAATCACCACTCTCACCACTTCTACGATAGCTGCTACTGAAAATAAAATATAGAAAACACTGCTAATGGAATTGCTTACAAAATACAATACTAGATAGAGAATCAGCATACCAATGATGAACATAAAAAACTTTGGAGGTTTCGGGAAAAACAATGAATATAGAAACAATAGTAGAGCAACGGATGCCAATGAACCTACAACGGAACTTACAATTGAAGAATTTAAAAATATTGAATCGGAATCGAGATAAGAGAAGTTGAGGAATACGAGAAACAAACTAATGGCTGAAAACAAAGCATACAGACTATAGTAGATGTTCGACTTATTTGTCCGCTGAAACAGAAACAAGAATAGATGCAAGATGCTTAACGAAAAAAGGAACCCAGATAACAACCCTACAAACCCTGCAATAACAGCAAAATCGGAACTAAGTTCTTTTTGAATTTTCTGAATTGCAATTGCTGTATCTTCCGGCTTGCGCGATTCAACATGGATATTGGCTTCATTATAAAACTTAAGACTTCCGAAGAAATAATAAAAAGCACTCAAACGATTTGCTTTGGAATTATAAACATTACCAATGAGGAAATAGGTATTGCCGATTCCTTTTAAATCGTTATGTCTCAAAAACGAATCTAAAGCAAGCTTGTGATAAATCAAGGCATCGGAATATTTGCTCATTGAATTATACTCTGTACCTATGGTGTTATACGAACGAGCTATGTTTAATGCATCACCCATTTCCTTACTTGCTTCCAAAGATTTAAAAGAATATTCGACTGCCTTTTTTTCATCCTTGGTTGAGCTTTGTGCATAATAATATGTAGCATAGATTAAGAAATCGGCTTTGTGTTTCAGAAATACTTTACGTTGTTCTTTATCTTGAATTTCGCGAAGACGACTATCAATAAAATCAACTGCTTGAGTTGTATACTTTAGGTTGTCATTAATCTCACAAACATCAAGTATTTTCTGGAAAGCTTTTAGTTTAACGGTATCGTGACAATCGGATTTGACAACTTGTTGAAGTGAATCAATTTTTTTTGGTTGTGCATGAACTGAAAGGATACTAAAATGAAAAAAGAATAGAAACGCAATCAAAAAAGAGAAGATAGATTTCCTCTTTTGAAACTCAAAGAAATTTAAAGTTAAAGATTTTGTAGGAATCGTGTTTGTGTTTTCTATCATTGAACAAATATAGAAAATTATTCAAACATCATTAGAACTTCTCTTTTGCAAAAAAAGATGCAAGTGAAATCACTTGCATCTTAGATTCAATCTTAATATTCGAATTAATCTATTCTTTTAAAAGTTTTACTTTGTAAACCAACTCTTGTGAATTATTCATAAGTCGCAAGAAATAAATACCACTGCTTAAATATTCAGTATTTATCGAGATACTAGAATTGGTGGAATTAACGGTGCGTTGTTCGGCTACCACTTTCTTTCCTAATGCATCGAAAATTTCAATCAGCATTTGTTGATCTTGTGCACCATTCATTTCAATTGTAAAACTACTGTTGATTGGATTTGGATAAACATGATATGAAACGGAATTAAACTCTTCACTCATACCAACAGTACTAACATTCACACAGCCAGAAGTGTTTGCACATCCACTGCTGATTACCATTACAGCATAGTTACCATTTGATGTGGCCGTAAAGCTTTGATTTGTTTCGCCTGCTATTGGAGTACTTCCTGTATTACAATTGAGCCATTGATAACTTGCATTCGCTAAATCAGCAACAATGGTAGCACCTACTGTTGTAGTGGTAGCTATTGGTAACGGTATCAGCACAACAGTCGTGACCGAAGTATTGGTACATCCGTTTGCATCGGTACCCGAAACAGTATAGGTAGCAGTTCCGGTTGGCACAAAAGCAACTCCATTGTTTATTCCATTATTCCAAACATAAGTAGAAGCTCCTCCTCCACTCAAGACCAAATTATCGCCAGCACAAATCAAATTAGAACTTGCATTAGCGGTAACCGTTGGTAAAGGATAAAGTGTGACTTGCTGAATATAACTATTGGTACAACCATTGTTATCAGTTCCTGTGAGCGTGTAACTACTCGATGTAGTTGGTGTAAATGCTAGTCCATTTGTTATTCCACCCGACCATGAATAGGTATTAGCACCTGTACCTGCAAGTGTAACCGAACCTCCAGGACAAACCGAAGTGGAAGTAGGAATGATACCCAATACAGGAAGTGGATTAACTGTGATGGTTTTGGTAGCCGAATTGGTGCATCCGTTTCCATCCGTTCCTGTTACGGTATAGGTGGTAGTGGCTGAAGGAATAAACGAAATTCCTGAAGTAATACCTCCTGTGAAAATATAATTGTTTGCTCCATTGGCCGTAAGTGTGATTGCAACACCAGCGCAAACCACATTAGCTGTGGATGAAATACTAACAGTAGGTAAATTATTTAAAACAACAGTGGTGGTGGCAGAAGCACTACAGCCATTTCCATTGGTGCCTGTTACCGTATAGGTTGCTGTAGCAGTTGGAGTGAATGCAATTGCATTTTGCACTCCATTCGACCATGAATAATTACTTGCTCCATTGCCCGAAAGAATTACTGACGAACCCATACAAACGCTATTGCTACTTGCTGTAATTGATACAGAAGGTGCAGCATTTACGGTGATGGTTTGTGTGGCTGTTCCATTACAACCTGTTCCATTCGAACCAGTAACCGTATAAGTGGTGGTGCCTGTTGGTGTAAAAGGAATTCCATTGGTTATTCCTCCTGTCCAAGTATAGGAACTTGCACCATTTCCTGAAAGCGTAACTGATGTTCCTGCGCAAACTGCAATGGCTGTTGCTGTAACAGAAATACTAAGAGCAGGATTCACTGTGATGGTTTGCGTTGCTGTGCCTGTGCATCCATTCACAGTAGAACCGGTTACGGTATACGTAGTGGTAGCAGTTGGTGTAAATGCAACAGCATTGGTCACACCTCCGCTCCACGAATAATTAGTGGCCCCAAGTCCTGAAAGCGTAACTGCTGTACCAGCGCAAACATTGGTAGCACTAGCATTCACAGTTACTATTGGTAATGCATCCACCGAAATGGTTTTGGTTGCTGTGGCTGTACATCCATTTGCAGTGGTGCCTGTAACCGTATAGGTGGTGGTAGTGCTTGGTGTAAAGGCAACTCCGTTACTCACACCTCCTGACCAAACATAGCTTGTAGCACCTCCACCTGAAAGGGTAAGCGAAGTACCATAACAAATGGCAGTAGCAGTGGCATTAGCCACCACGGTTGGTGATGTATTTACCGTTATCGTTTTAGTAGCAGTGCCTGAGCAACCAGCAGCACTTGTACCTGTAACGGTATAGGTGGTGGTGCCTGTTGGAGTGAAAGGAACTCCATTCGTTACACCTCCCGACCAAGTATAGGTAGATGCTCCACCGCCTGATAATGTAACTGCTGTACCTGCACAAACTGTATTTGCGGTTGAAGTAGCAGTTACTGTTGGCAGCGCATTTATGGTCATGGTGATGGCATTTGATGTGGAAGCTATTGGCCCAGTACCAAAGGTAATGTTTGGTCGTATGGAACCAGTATTTGTTCCTGTGGTTCTCGAACAAGCATTTGCACCGGTGGCATTGTCGGCTTGATAATAAGTAGTAGATACAAATGTGCTTGCCGTTTGATATGTTTGATAAGCCAATGTACCATTCACACTATTTGCAAAACAAATATCGATGAGGAGATTTGACGTTCCATTCCAATTGAAAGGTGTTGATAAGGTATGTGTGTTCAACGCATTTAAGGTAGGAGTATAATTCACTGGACCAAAAACGGTAGTGAAGGTTGGGGCTTGAAAAGTATTTGTCAACGTATTGGCAGTGGTAGTTGCAAGCTTTATTGAATATCCATTAAGTGTGGATGGATTTCCTGCACTTCCAGTGACATAGAAACCGAGCGAACCAATATTACCTGCTGTCAATCCTATGGCGGTGAGTTCGGATGCTCGTATCAAATATTGTTGTCGTCCATTTCCATAATAAGTTGGATAAGCTGCTCCTACATCGCTATTGGTTGCATTTGCAGTAGTGGATGTTCCCAGAACAATGCTTGATGGACAAGATGAAGAGGCCGACATCACACAAGTAACCACATCATTGTTTGCCAAAGCTGCATTGGTATAGGAGGTGCTATTGGTTCCCACATTCGCGCCATTTAATTTCCATTGATACGAAGGTGTTACCGCATTGGTTGGTGTGGCCGTGAACGTAACTGATGAACTATTGCAACTCGGATTAGTACCAGATGATACCGCTACCGCCACAGAAGGAGTTGAACTTGCACTGATGGTAATGGTAATGCCCGTTGATGTTGCTGTGGAAGGACTAACGCACGATGCGTTTGAAGTCATTACACAGGTTACTATTTGACCATTCGTTAATGTAGAAGTGGTGAAGGTGGAACTATTGGTTCCTGCATTGCTACCATTCACTGCCCATTGATAGCTTGGTGCACTTCCACCATTGCTAGGCGTAGCAGTGAAGGTAGTAGATGCTCCTGCACAAATGGTAGCATTTGGTGTTGAAATACTCACCGCAGGTGCTACCGATGCATTCACGGTAACATAATTGGTAACAGTAGATGTATTGGAACCAACCGAATTACTTGCTGTAAGGGTGACGGTATAGGTTCCAGCTGTGTTGTACACCACGTTAGGGTTTTGAGATGTAGAGGTAGATGGTGTTCCTCCGGGGAACGACCACGACCATGCTGTTGGCAAACCTGCCGATTGATCGGTGAAGGAGATGCTGCCTCCCACACATACCGAAGTAAGATTCGAATTGAAACTTGCAGTAGGAATTACAGGGCCTGTGGTGGCAGTGATGGTAAAGTTGTTGTCGCTGATGTCGAAGAAAACATTTCCAACAGCTTCTACTTTTATACGACAAGTATTAATGGTTACTGCTTCCGAAGGCACGGTGATGCTTTGCGTTCCATCGTTTGGTGTATTGGCAAGTAATGTAGTGAAAGTGTTTCCTCCATCAATAGAAAGTAAGATATTGACATTGGCACAACTCACCGGTGCGGTATTGGTTGAGTTCACATTCCAAGTAACTGTTTGTGTGCTATTGCTTGCCCAAGTGATGCCTGTTGCGTTTGGATACGAAACCGTGAATGGTCCCGAATTAGCCACCGTAATAACCGAAGCAGCATAGCATACTCCTCCTCCACCCATTTTATTATCGCGGGCAGTAAGGCGGAAGTTGAGGGTTTGAGCAGTAGCAGGTAAGTAATCGCCTAAATCGCTAGTAGCGCCAGCCAATACGGTGGCAAGCAAAGGAAATATTCTACTTGGCGATATTACAGGTGCATAACTACGGAAGAATGGTGCCGAGCCCGAACCAAGCGAATTGGCTGTGCTATTGTTATCTATTTCTTCCCATTGATACGTCAGCGGGTCACCATCGGCATCGGTGGCCGAACCAGTGAGTGTGAATGGTGTCGACTTAGGTATGGAATAGTTTCCCGAACCGGTTACCACAGGTGCATGATTGGTAGTAGCAACGGTTACAGGGCACGAATTGCCTCCACCTGTATTGGTGAAATTCATGATCTCATCAAAACTAATGGTATGGAAATAAGCAATACTATGTGGGTCTAAATCGTCAGGCGAACAAATGCCAGCATAAGCCATGATGGTAACTCCACTGCCTGGCTCTACCATGGTTCCGGGGTTTTGATTTCCTCCGCAAGAACCCGAAGGGGAAGCAAACGTGTGATTGCCCGAAAACTCATGTCCTATTTCGTGAGCTACATAATCGATATCGTAAGGGTCGCCAACGGGGTTTGAGCTACCGGTGATGCCTCTCGCTTTTTGAGAACTATTGCACACCACACCCAAACCTGCCAAACCACCTCCACCTGTGCTGAAGGTATGTCCAATGTCGAAATTGGCTGTGCCAATATTACTAGTAATTACCGTTTGGCTTTCGTTGATGAGGGTGTTTGCGTTGTTGTTGCCTGTGAAAGGGTCAGTTGCTGCATTGCCATAAAGAATGGTTGTTTCGTTGGACACCAGCACCATTCGCACGGCTACTTCGGTTTCGTAAACTCCATCTACACGGTTGACTGAGGTAACAACTACGGATAATATTTGCGCTGTGGTAGGACTTGCGAAACCAGTGGCCGCCACTGCATACTCGCCTGTGCAAGCTATGGCCAAACGATAGGTACGCAAACTAGTACCTGCACATACTTGAGGCAATACCAATGGATTTACTCCACCCGAAAATGATTTGTTGATTTGACCATTGGCATCAATAATGCCTATTTCGGGAAGTATTTGCGAAGGGTCTTTCACGAAATCGGCTGTGCGATAGGTGATGTAATCGGTGGTATTGTTGCGACAATAGGGGTCGATGAAGAAATCGCCCGAAGGGGTGCGCACCATGCCATGAAAGCCAAAGTCGGTGTAGTCGAGTTTGCCATAAGTACCCGGAACATCGATGCCTGCTATGCTAAACGTTTTGATGAAAGGAAACTGAGCAGCCAATTCTTTTTCCATGATGGAAGCTTCTACCACAGCAAAGCGTTGGAAACTGCCATCGGGCATTGGCAAATCGATGATGGTGGACGAACGATTGATTTCGGTGCTGTACTCGCTAGGTGCGTTGAACAAGCGGTTGCGCAGGAGGTTGCCCTCGAGGTGAACGGTTTTGTATTTTTGTGGAACAATGACACGTGGCCCTGAAAGCGTGATTTCGGTTTCGGGCACCGAGGTCCAGAATTTCGATTGTGCAAGGGTAAACAAGGGCGCACTGAGTGCTAACGCAAGTAGTAATTTTTTCATCTAGGTTGTTTTACTTATATTATAGAGAGATGCGAAATTAAGTTTTTAATTGATTGCTATTACGTCAAGAAAAGGAAAGTAGATGAATCGGGGGAATTAGGATTTAGGATTGGGGGATTTGCCACTAAGACACGAAGGCACTAAGGAAGAGAAGTAAATAGTAAATAGGCAATAGCGAATAGGGGGAGTTGGTGATTTGGGCGTATACAATGCCTCCCCTATTGACTATTCGCTATTTGCTATTTGCTAAAAACTATATTTTGTATTGATATTTTAATACCTTTGTGCTCGAAATCTAATTGTACTTTTTTGGTATGTACTGAAATGAATACTATTGCTTCTTATATTGTATCTAATAACTTCTCTGAAACGCTTTGTGCACAGTGCATAAAGCGTTTTGTATTTATAAGAACTAATCATTAATTCCATGAAAAAAATTTACACCATCGTTTTGCTTGCTGTTCTTGCATCCACTTCTGCAAAGTCTCAATTAGTTGTATCATCCAGTCAAACACCTACTCAGTGGGTTCAAAGTTTATTCCAAGGTAGTGGAGTTATCGTAAGCAATGTTACTTATGTTGGAGCACCAACAGCTAGTGGCCAATTCTCTGACACACTTGCCAATATTGGTTTTGGAAGTGGCATTCTACTTACAACTGGAGATATAAATAATGCCATAGGTCCGAACAATCAAACTTGGGCATATACCAATAACCTTCTAAATGGTGATATTGATTTAGATTCAATCATGCATCCTTCTCTGAGTTTTGATGTAGCTGTTCTGGAATTTGATTTTATTCCTGTTGGCGACACGGTGATATTTAAATACTCCTTTGCTTCAGAAGAATACATGGCTTATGCGAATACAAATTACAATGATGGCTTCGGCTTCTTTCTTAGCGGACCTGGAATTACAGGACCGTACTCGAACAATGCGCAGAACATTGCATTGATACCGGGAACTTCAATTCCAGTTACAATCAACAATGTCAATTTAAATACTAACGGCCAATATTATGTTGATAATGGAGATGGTGCAGGAACAGGTACAGCACCTGATGGTCTCTATATTCAATACAATGGTTACACAGTTCCTTTCTATGCTTTGGCAGTTGTTGTTCCTGGACAGACTTACCATATCAAATTAGTAATAGGCGATTGTTCTGATGGCGTTTTCGATTCAGGTGTGTTTCTTGAAGGATATAGTTTTTCGAGTATCGTTTCTGCGCCATCGCAGTTGCGTGCTGCTAATCATTTTTGTCCTGATGATTCTGTGTATACGTTGGTAGCTCCTTCGGGTTTTTCAAGTTATCAATGGTTTTACCCTAATGGCAAATTTATTCATGCTGCTGACGGAGGTACCAATGATACGCTTTGGGTGCATAACCCAACCTTTGGTGAAGTATATCGCCTTGTGATGGTGCCTGTTAATAATATTGGTACCATTCTTTCGGATACTTTGGCGGTGAGTGCTGATAACAATTGCCTTTCAACTAGTATCACAAATGTATCAAACAATTCTAACATCACCATCTCCCCGAACCCTTTTACTTCGCAAACCACCATCACAATTTCATCAACCAACAACCAACAACTAACAACATTAATTGTAAGTGATGTATTAGGCAATGAAATTAAAAACATCCGCTTTAGCGGTCATCAATATGTTTTGGAAAAAGGTGATTTGAGTGCTGGTATTTATTTTGTGCAACTAACGGACGAAAACAAAAACTGTATTAATAAGAAGATAATTATTCAGTAGTAGATGTGAGATATGAGATATGAGATTTGAGATATGAGATATGAGATATGAGAAACCATAACTCCGAACATCCAACAACTAACAACTAACAACTAACAACCAATAAAAATGCCCATATACGCCTCTGTATTATTTATCGAAAACCTGAAACGCAGGGCGGGCATTCCATTGCTTACTTATCGATATACACCCGCGCGATAGGGACGTACTTGTCCCCAAACTTTCAAAAAAAATGATTTTCGTGGGCTGGTTATTTCCCTTTTTGGGGTTTTGGCCGGTTGGTGGTGGTGGCGGAAGCTGTTGCCTAGCTCGAAAATCGAAAAATCAACATTATTTATTATTAACTTACTGAATATCAATGACCAATAACACAGAATCGGCTTTTCGGGGTCGGGTTTTGG
>CAIWDF010000283.1 GCA_903911435.1 uncultured Bacteroidota bacterium | reverse complement strand
CTGTTAAAAAATAATATAGAAACCATTTTGCACAACTTGAATCAAATTTAATTTTAAAAAAATTATTATGAAATGCCCCACTGACACCTGTTACAACTTGTCCTGTGTTACCAGTTCGTGTCATTAATAAGTCATCTTCATCACACATTACCGATTGAGGAGGATTCTTGATAAAATAACTTTTCTTTGAACCTGCTCTTAAAAATTCATTTGTAATATAGAAATAACTACCATCAACTTTTTCAAGAAATCTTTCTGAAATTGCAATTTGCAATCCTTGATTTATTTTGGTAAAATCTTTCAATTCTTTTTTCTCCCATTCCTCCTCAAACCCCTTAAACCTTAATTTAGGAACCAATTTTGTTTTATTATTTGTTGTTATTGTTGTTGGCATTTTTTGTTGTTTTTGTTTGCACGTTCGTGGCGTTATTCCGTAGAGACGCGATGCATCGCGTCTCTACGGATGCATCGCGTCTCTACGGATGCATCGCGTCTCTACGATGCAAACCTATCCATTAAAACGGTGTATCTATTCCTAATTGTTTGCAATAATCGGCAATCACCGCATCCGTTGTTTTTATATCCTTTTCCAATGTTTTTAATTCGTTGGAAACTGCTGATAAATCTATTGTTTCTTCTTCTTCAAAAGTATCTACATATCGTGGTATGTTCAGGTTATAATCGTTTTCGGCAATGGTTGTTTCGGTTTTCCCGGTAGAGACGCGATGCATCGCGTCTCTATCATCAATGGATATAACGGCAGAATATTTATCATTATTGGTGCGGTTTTTATACGTATCAATTATTTTATCAATATCCTCGGCTCGCAATACATTTTGTGTTTTCACCTTTTCAAAATGTTGTGAAGCATCTATAAACAATACGCTTCGGCTCCGCTCAGCGTCCTTGTTTCTATCTTTCTTCAATACCAAAATGCAGGTAGGTATACTCGTCCCATAAAATATATTAGCTGGCAAACCAATAACAGCATCCAGATAATTCTTTTCTTTTATCAGGTATTCGCGTATATGTCCTTCGGCACCACCACGGAACAAAACACCGTGTGGCAACACACAAGCCATGGTACCGTTATCATCCAACTGATGTACCATGTGCTGCACAAAAGCAAAGTCGGCAGTGCCTTTGGGAGCTAATCGTCCGTAAGGGGCATAGCGGTCGTCACTCATAAATAGCGGGCTTGCGCTCCACTCGGCACTAAAAGGAGGATTGGCTACTATGGCTTCGAACCGCATATCGAAATGCTGAGGTCGTTCCAGCGTATCTTCATTTTTGATGTCAAACTTTTTATAATGCACATCGTGCATAATCATATTCATCCGGCAAAGGTTATACGTAGTAGGGTTGCTTTCCTGTCCGTAAAAAGCAGAAACTTCTTTCACTTCCTTTGCCACCCGCAATAATAAAGAGCCAGAGCCGCAGGTAGGGTCGTACACGCTTTTTAGTTTTGTTTTGCCTACAGTTACCAATCGTGCCAATACCATACTTACCTGCTGTGGAGTATAAAACTCACCTGCTTTTTTGCCTGCACCACTTGCAAACTTCCCAATCAAATATTCGTACGCATCGCCAAGCACATCGCTGGTAGTATTCTGCAAATCAAAATCTATTTCATCCAGGTGCGACAGTACTTTTACTATCAATTCGTTTTTGTCGTTTTCTGTTTTGCCCAGTTTACTGCTTGTCAGGTCAAGGTCTTCAAACAAGTGTCCGAAATCTTCTTCACTCTCGCTGCCCATGGTGCTTTGCTCTATATTGGTAAGCACCTTGGTTAAATCAGCCAAAATAAATTTTGTTTTCCCTTCTGCATTTCCTCTCCTTGCCAGCTCGCTGAACAGTTCGGAAGGTTTCAGGAAATAACCCAATTTGTTAAGTGCCTGTGCTTTTATTTCTGCCAGGTATATTTTACTTTCAGTATGCGTTTCTATTTCATCATACTTTAGTTTATCCGGCTTCAATATATCATTGGCATAGGTATTCATCTTTTCACTGAGGTATTTATAAAAGATAAAGCCAAGTATATAATCTCTGAAATCATCAGCATCCATCTTACCGCGCAGCGTATCCGCTATTTTCCAAAGTTGTTGTTCAAGCAATTGTTTTTTATCGTCAGCCATATATAGTTAAGTATCGTTAGTATTGTTATAATCAATAGGGCATAGGAACGAACAATTTTGTTGATTTCCTAACCCTTGCAAACATACAAAATTAATAGCAAATATTAATCGGTCAAAAAAATAAGTTGGTAGGGAGGAGCTTTGGTAATGGATAACTGTTTTTATAGTGGTATTAAAAATAGAGTAGGGGCAATAAAATAAAAAAACCCATCCACACTGCTGAGCAGGAAGATGGGTTTTAGGTAAGCAGTGGATATTAGATACAATATCTAATTCCCTGCTTCAGCCGATGCATCTGCGTTGGCTTCGTCAATTTCGCGAAGCTTAGCATTAATCTCATCAATAGGCAGTCCACTTGCTTTCGAAAAGGCTTGAACGCTGAGGCATTTGCCCTCCACACCCGCATCTTCTCGGTACTTGTTGTAAATTTTCCTGGCAGTGTTTTGCACACATCCAAAGAATACTACAATGTCACTAATGTAAACCACCAATCTGCCGACCGTCCTTTTGTTTAAGTTCTGTCTTCTCATCTTGATTAATTTTGATTAAACATCCAGTTAATTATCGCCCTACATAAGTAGGGAATGCAAAGTTAAGAATAAGTTTTTATACAACATCAATAAAATCAATATAAATAGAACATCAACACTCGGTATGCATTGCTATGAGTAGGTAGTAAATTATCGTAAATTGGAAACAAAGGAGGGGAGGGGTTTGTATAGGCAATAGCGAATAGGGAATAGGGAAGTGCTTCGTGTAGGCATTAGCGAATAGGGAATAGCGAATAGGGAATAGGCATTAGCGAATAGGGAATAGTGAATAGGGAATAGGCATTAGCGAATAGGAAATAGGGAATAGGGAATAGGGAATAGGGAGGTGCTTCGTGTAGGCATTAGCGAATAGGGAATAGGCAATAGCGAATAGCGAATAGGAAATAGGGAATAGGTTTCACCGCTAAGGCGCCAATGCGCTAAGGAATGTAATTGTAAAAATAATCTAAGTGTCTCTTCGTGTCTTCGTGTCTTCGTGGTG
>CAIWDF010000282.1 GCA_903911435.1 uncultured Bacteroidota bacterium | reverse complement strand
ATTTTTATTTTTTCTGAAAATAAATATCCATCGGCCTTTCGGCACGACCAAAAAAATTGGTCGAAAGCAAGCATTTTTTTCAGCAAAAAAGTTTTCAACCGACAAAAACCATTATTTTTTATGTTTTTGGAGGAGATTTATGGAGTATATTTGGGGGATGAAAAAAATTGCCCTCCTTGTTTTTTGTTTTTTCCTCTTCAAGGGGTATGGGCAGAATTTAGTGCCGAATTATTCGTTTGAAGTTTATGATACTTGTCCAAGTGGCGGAGGTATAAATTATGCTCCTCCTTGGCTAAATCCAACAAGTGCTTCCCCAGATTATTATAATCAATGCGCAATTTCAGGAGGTGCGTCTGTACCAACTAATGTTTTTGGTTACCAATATGCTCATACTGGGGTTGCATACGCTGGTATTTGTGTGTATGGTAGTGATTCAAGTAATAATATTTTCTCTGCTCGTGAATATATTGAGATTGAATTAACAGATTCATTGATTGCAAACCATCGATATTGTGTGAATTTTTATGTTAATTTAGCTGATAAAATAAGCTCTACTTACAATGTTGCAATATCAGAAATAGGATTATTGCTATCAATATCAAGAGTAAATTCATCCAATGCTGGCCCATTACCAAATACTCCCCAAATTTTATCTCCTGTAGGAATGATACTTGATGATTCGATTAATTGGACCTTAATTTCAGGCAACTATCTGGCAATTGGAGGTGAAAGATACATTACAATTGGTAACTTTAGCAATGATGTAAATACTGACACGATGGAATTTAATAGTTCTGCCTCCATTCATGGTGCATATTATTACTTAGACGATATAAGCGTGGTACAGTGTAATGTAGGAATTGATGAAGCTAATGCAGAAGTATCTTCATTTAATCTTTCCCCCAACCCCAACAACGGCCAAATGACCCTAAGTTATCACCTCGCCCAAGCAGCCGAACTAAGCATTTACGATATGCAAGGTCGCAGGCTCATCACCTATACCTTACCGCCCAACAACCAAACCCTAAACCTAAACCTAGACCAATTGAATGCAGGAATATATTATTACAGCCTACATACCCACGACAAACAACTCAAAACCGAGAAATTGGTAATCGTAAAATAATACCGTTCTACTGATGCAGCAAAGTTTCAACCACCACCCAAGCCTTGAAAGATGAAAAAAATTTTATTCATTTCGATATTGTTTTTACAACTTGCAATTGCAAAAGGACAAGCTTGGATTTATCATCCAATGCCTGATAGCAATGCGGTGTGGAGGCAATATCATTTAAACTGGTCAGGAGGGCCTACGGGATGTGATTTTGAGTATCAGTACACAATGAACAGTGATACAATTATTGGAACATATACATATCACAAAATATATACTACAGGAATAGGTAATATATACTGTCCTCCAGAATACTATTATCACTTTTATGTGGGAGGTATGCGTCAGGATATACCTGCAAAAAAAGTTTATTTCCATTCTTATAATGACACCACTGAAAGACTTCTTTACGATTTTTCTTTAAATGTTGGTGATACAATTAAAAGGTATTATAACGGAACTGAGGGGTATTCTTTTTCATCTTTTACTTCTGGTGCAGCCTTAATTACAGAGATAGATTCAGTACTTGTAGGTTCAAATTATTATAAAAGATTCAAGAATTTGAATAGCAGTGCTAATTTCGAATTTATCGAGGGTGTTGGTTCCAAAAGTGGTCTTATTGAAACTTGGATGCCTGGGCTTGAAGCAAGTTGGAGATTAACATGTTTTAAAAAAAATGATACAATTATATATAGTCCTCCGTATTCAGGCACTTGTGATTTGGTTGATAGTTCATGGGTTGGAATATATAAATATAATAAGATTGAAATTGCTGTTTCAATTTCCCCCAACCCCAACAACGGCCAAATGACCCTAAGCTATCACCTTGCCCAAACAGCCGAACTAAGCATTTACGATATGCAAGGCCGCAGGCTCATCACCTATACCTTACCGCCCAACAACCAAACCCTAAACCTAAACCTTGAAGAATTGAATGCAGGAATATATTATTACAGCCTACATACCCACGACAAACAACTCAAAACCGAGAAATTGGTAATCGTAAAATAATACCTTTGTACTGATGCAGCAAAGTTTCAACCACCACCCAAGCCTTGAAAGATGAAAAAGATTGCCCTCTTTGTTTTTTGTTTTTTCCTCTTCAAGGGGTATGGGCAAGTGAATTTGGTACCTAATCCGAGTTTTGAGTTGTATGATACCTGTCCATATTCATACAATCAAATAAATTTTGCTCAAAATTGGTATTCCCCAACTTTAGGAATTGGCGAATACAATAACCAATGTAGTGTAAACTTTGCGGGAGTTCCATTAAATTATTGGACATATCAATCTGCTAGAACAGGTTTTGCTTATGCTACAATTGAATGTTATGCATCAGGATTATCTATTAGAGATTATATCCAAACTCATTTAACAGACACTCTAATTGCTGGTCAAAATTACTGTATAAGTTTATACGTAAATCTAACAAATGGAGGGTCAGGGTATGTATTGAACTCAAATTTAGTCGCAATAAATAAAATTGGGATGTATCTATCAAATAATGTTATTCAATCTGGTAATGACAGTCCACTTCAAATAATACCTCAAATCGAATCACCCTCGAATGTATTTTTGAACGACACTTTAAACTGGATGCAAATCACGGGAACATACACTGCCCATGGAGGAGAAAAATATATCACCATTGGCAACTTTACTGCTGATGCGAACACTGATACCTTATATCTCGAGAATAATCATGATGTATTCACCAAGATACTATACAATATTGACGATATTAGTGTTGTAAAATGTAATGTAGGAATTGATGAAGCAAATGCAGAAGTGTCCTCATTTAATCTTTCCCCCAACCCCAACAACGGCCAAATGACCCTAAGCTATCACCTCGCCCAAGCAGCCGAACTAAGCATTTACGATATGCAAGGCCGCAGGCTCATCAACTATACCTTACCGCCCAACAACCAAACCCTAAACCTAAACCTAGAAGAATTGAATGCAGGAATATATTATTACAGCCTACATACCCACGATAAACAACTCAAAACCGAGAAATTGGTAATCGTAAAATAATACCTCGCAGGGTGTAAGCCTCACCAACTATCAAAAAAAAAAATCCCTCGCCAATTTCTTGACGAGGGACACAAACTAACAACTACTATTGAAAAACTATTTTGCGTCTTTTTTAGCGTATCGTGTACGGAATTTATCAACACGACCTGCTGTATCAACCAATTTCACTTTACCAGTGTAAAAAGGATGCGACATGTTCGAAATCTCTAATTTCACAATTGGATACTCTTTTCCATCTTCCCAAACTACTGTCTCTTTACTCTCAACACACGATTTGGTGATGAATGAATAATCAATACTTAAATCTTTAAATACTACCAAACGATAGTTTTCTGGGTGAATTCCTGCTTTCATTTTATCTTGTTTTTATTTTTAAGGAGCGCAAAGATAGGTATTTGTATCAAACCCACAATACCTAAATCGTTTTTTTTTGTAAAAAAAGTATAAAACCCCTCGCTTCACTCGCTTCTTGGGTGGTTACATGGGTAGGTACACCAGCTTTTTGGTCTCAAAAAACTCCTCTACAAAGAAGTCTTTCAATTCGGTAATCACCACTCGTTTGGCAAAACTCTTCAATTCCTCCTCCAAGTCGCCACCTTTAAGGTAAATAATTCCGTTGGGCAAACTATTGAATTGTTTTTTGCTGAACTTGTTTTGTACCCAGGTGTAAAACTCCGGAAACTCAGTCACCGCTCGGCTTATCACAAAGTCGAACTTATGTTTCACCTGTTCGGCTCGTAGGTGTTCGGCTTCAAGGTTGGTGAGGCCAATGGCTTGGCTTATTTCCTTCACCACTTTTATCTTTTTACCTATCGAGTCCACCAATAGGAAATTGGTTTCGGGAAAAAGAATGGCTAAGGGTATGCCCGGAAATCCACCACCACAGCCTACATCCAGCACCGCAGTGCCCGGTTTAAATTCGATGAGCTTGGCTATGCCTAGCGAATGCAATACATGTTTTTCGTACAAAAAATCAATGTCTTTGCGCGAAATCACATTGATTTGAGCATTCCAATGTTCGTATAAACCTTGCAAAGCTGCAAATTGGCGTTCTTGTGTGGGTGTAAGTTGTGGGAAATAATGTTTGATGAGTGCTATATCAGCAGGCTCGGTATTCAAGGGTGGGGCAGTATTCATCATCTACAGGGTTTAGCAAAGCCAAAAGCCCATGCTAATAACCTTTTCGTTCGGTTTTGCGTATCACATTCGCCAAAAACTCACGTGCTCTCAGCAGTTGTACCTTCACAGTGCCCTGAGGAAGATTCATTATTTTCGATATTTCTTCAATCGATTTTTCTTCGAAATACTTGAGTTCTATCAATTGTTTATAATGCGGTTTAAGTTTTTCAACCACATTGCGCACCATTTCCACATTTTGTTTTTTCACCATATCTTCCTCTGGTGTCAATGTACTCGACTGTACCTGAAACGAACTCAATTTACCTTCTTCATCCTCCATTTGGTTGTCGATGGATAAAGTGTCTAATCGTTTTTTACGCACAAAGTCGATGCAGCTATTCGATGCTATTTTGAACAACCAAGTACTGAAAGCATAGTTGGGAGTATATTGTTCGAGGCGAAGAAAAGCTTTTCCGAACGCTTCAATGGTAATGTCGTCAGCATCGTCTTCGTTGCCCACCATTTTAAACACCATGGCATACAACGACTCGCGGTAACGGCTCATCAACTCGGCATAGGCTTTTTGGTCGCCTTGCTCCAATGCAGCTTTCACTAAGGCTACATCGTATGCACCCTTCTCGCTAAGCTTTGGTTTCGGTTGTTCTCGCTCGTTCATTATTTCCAATTATTTTTTCGCATCAACAGATTCGACAGCGTAATCAATGGATACAATACCATTAATATAAGCTCAATCAGTGGCGAAAGTACTAATAAATCTTTTTCCGCCAACACTTTCATTGACTTATTAAATACCAAGAGCTGTATCACCAGTCGCAAGCCAAACATCGAAAGCACAAGTATGGGTTGAAACTGAAGGATGAGTACAATAATAAACGTTAAGAAATATAAATACTGACTTATGCTCAAAGCCATCAATCGGAATTTACTTCCAAACCGATATTGCTTAAAAGTAGTAACATGTCTACGTTTCTGCCGAATCCAGTCTTTCATTGTTTTCTTCACCCTAGATATGGTGAAACTATCCACACTCAATTCTACCCTTGTATTTTTGCGTGTGGCAGCTTCGTTCACAAACAAATCATCATCTCCCGACTCGATATGGTAATGCGAAGCAAAGCCTTTCATCTTAAAGAACAAAGATTTTTTATATGCCAAGTTTCTTCCAGTGCCCATATAAGTTCTTCGTGCAAAAGCAAATGATAAGTATTGCAGGGCAATCACAAAAGTATCGAAACGGATGATTTTATTGATAAATCCCTTTTGTTTTTCGTAAGCTCCATATCCTATCACTAGTTCGGTATCGGTAGTAAACTGTTGCATCATGTGTCGCAACCAATCTTTGCTCGAAGGTTTGCAATCGGCATCAGTAAGCAGCAGGTGTTCGTGTGTAGCCCCTTTTATTCCCATCATCAAAGCTACCTTTTTTCCATGCGCATGGTTTTCGTTTTCTTTAATGGTTACTATCCTAAGGTTGGCATGTTTTTTTGCAAACTCATTCAGTATATCACCCGTATTGTCCCACGAACAGTCGTTCACCACCACCACTTCAAACTCAGGATAATTTTGTTCGAATATCATAGGTAGAAAATCAACAATGTTATGGTCTTCGTTGCGTGCGCAAATAATGATGGATGCCGGTGGAGTGAAAGCAGGCAATTCTTTTTTCTTGTAAAACGATACACGGCTAAAGAAAAACAAATAATACCATAGCTGTATGAGGAAAGCAAATGCAAATACCCCAAAGATGATTAACCCTATCGAAATTTCAGTAAACTCAGTCCAATTCATGTTTTATTCATTAATATAATTGGAACGTTTACCATTGGCAATCACGGTTAATTTCAACCTTTCTACCTCACCATACCTTTCTTCTGAAAACAACTTTATCATACCATTTAACTTTTCGGTGTGCAAAAATAGATTTATACTTACTATCTATTGTATTATCTTTGGCCGATTTATACAAAGTAATTAACAATTTAAATCTACGAATACTTGAAACCTACAAATTGGGAGCTAATGGCAGGCGAAGGTTCATTTTCGTGGTAAGCTATGAAATTTAAAATATCAAACACCGATAAAAACTCGAAGGCACGAGCAGGAGAACTAATAACCGACCACGGCACCATTCAGACTCCTATTTTTATGCCCGTAGGTACAGTAGGTACGGTAAAGGCAGTTCACCAGCGCGAGTTGAAAGAAGACATTAAAGCTCAAATCATTTTGGGTAATACCTATCATTTATACCTTCGCCCAGGATTAGACACTATTGAGAAAGCAGGAGGATTGCATAAATTTAATGGATGGGATCGTCCTTTGCTCACCGACTCAGGCGGTTATCAGGTGTATTCCTTATCCAATAGCCGAAAGCTAACCGAAGAAGGAGCTAAGTTTACCTCGCATATCGATGGTAGTAAACACTTCTTTACACCCGAAAACGTGATGGATATACAACGTACCATAGGTGCCGATATCATTATGGCTTTTGACGAATGTACGCCTTATCCATGCGATTATAACTATGCCCGCAAATCGCTCGACATGACGCATCGTTGGTTGAAGAGATGTTGCCAACGATTTGATGAAACTGAAGGAAAATATGGCTATTCGCAAACCTTATTCCCCATCGTTCAAGGAAGTGTTTATACTGATTTACGAGAAAAGTCGGCCGAATTTATTGCTAACCAAAACAGAGAAGGCAATGCCATTGGCGGATTGTCGGTAGGCGAACCTGCTGAAGAAATGTATGCAATGACCGAAGTAGTTTGTAACATATTACCTGTGGATAAACCTCGCTACCTGATGGGAGTAGGCACACCTGTTAATTTACTCGAATGCATTGCACTTGGTATCGATATGTTCGACTGTGTATTGCCAACTCGCAACGCCCGACATGGATTGTTGTTCACTCAGCAAGGGGTTATCAACATAAAAAACGAAAAATGGAAAAACGATTTTTCGCCATTAGATACCGATGGTACAGCTTATGTAGATAGCTCGTATTCGAAAGCTTATTTGCGTCATTTGGTACATTCTCAGGAATTGTTAGGAGGCATGATAGCCAGTATTCACAATTTGGCTTTCTATTTGTGGTTAGTGGGCGAAGCGCGCAATCAAATAATAGCAGGCACGTTTAAAGAATGGAAAGATAAAATGGTGAAACAAATGTCAGTTCGGTTATAGTCAAACACATTAGAGTAGGTACAACGTTGAAAATATTAGACATCTATATCATTAAAAAGTTCTTGGGGACATTCTTCTTCTCCATGGCACTCATTATTTTGATAGTGGTGGTATTCGATATCTCCGAGAAGCTGGACGATTTTCTTGCAAAAGAAGCCCCACTAAAGGCCATCGTGTTTGATTATTATTTCAATTTCATACCTTATTTTGTAAGTCTATTTAGTCCCTTGTTCACCTTCATTGCTGTTATTTTATTCACCTCAAAGATGGCTACACGCACCGAAATAGTGGCCATACTCAGCAGTGGTGTTAGTTACAACCGTATTCTGGTACCCTATATGCTTTCGGCAACAGTCATTGCTATTTTATCTTTGTATCTCAACAATTTTTTAATCCCTCATGCAACCAAACAACGAATCGCTTTTGAAGACAGGTACATTCGCGACCAGTTTTACAACCGCGATAGAAACATTCACAAACAAATTTCACCCGGAAATTATATTTATCTCGAAAGGTATGCCACCGAAGAGAACACAGGGTATCGTTTTTCGATTGAGGAATTCAATAAAGGTACGCTGTATTATAAGTTAATGTCCGAAACCATTAAATGGGATAGTACCAAAGGACATTGGGTAATCAACAATTATTTTATTCGCACCATCAATAATTCCGAAGAATACATTCGCAAAGGTGCTCGTATTGATACCACATTTGCATTTACTCCCAAAGAATTCGGACGAAAAGACAATACTGTTGAAACAATGGATTATTCCGAGTTAAATAGTTATATCGATTCGGAACGACTTAAAGGTTCGGATAATATAGAAGCATCGCAAATAGCAATGTATGGACGTTCGGCTTTTCCTTTCGCTACTTTTATTCTAACCTTGATAGGAGTTTCCATCGCTAGTCGAAAAATAAGAGGAGGAATAGGTATGCACATAGGATTGGGCATACTCATCAGTTTTAGCTACATCATGCTCATGCAAGTCAGTACCACTTTTGCGGCTGGAGGGCTCGTTTCTCCACTCATAGCCGTTTGGGTGCCTAATTTATTGTTCAGTATATTAGCTTGGTATTTGCTTAAGAATGCGCAGAAATAAAATCCTTTAGAAGGTTTACTCCCAGAGTATTTGATCAGGATTATTCACCATGATTTGTGGTTTGTCTTTAAAGATAGTTACCTTTCCTTTTACACGAACCATCATGTCTTTTAGTTTTTCTTCTGGACTATAATCAAACTTCGAAAAGTTCTCTTCGAAAATAACAATACTAAACGATTGCTCAGGATATGGTTTCCCAAAGTTGATTAATATCTTTTGTTTATCTCCTCTCGATTTATAAGTACTCATTACTTTTCCTCTCACCGTAATTATTTTCCCTTCGTAATATTTAGCCGAATCGGGTGACACTACTTGAGCAGTAGTAAGTTTAGCAGTAAGAATAATGAAGGATAAAAGAATAAGTTTTTTCATGAATTTTATTAGTGTTTAATTTATTTGGGAGGCAAAGATATATAAATTCGGATTAAAAATAATCGCAAGCTCGCGGTCCCTCGTTGAACAACAAATCCACAATACTAAGATTAGGTAGAAATCCATGTCGGGTTTCGAACACTTGAGTATACTTTTTGGGTTGATATGTGTGTTCTTCGCTTTTAGGGATGATGACGTTTCTCAAATCAACCAAGTTGGGATATTCTGCCTTATAAGATTTGGTATAGCTATAGGAGGTTTTTAGTTTCAACAACAGCAACACCTGTTCTTGTAAAGCTTGATTCAACTCAATAAGGTATTTGTATTTCTCCTGATGATAAAATGGATATAAATCATCTTCGTAATATTCGAAGAAAGGTGAACGCTTATAGCTGGATTCAAGGGTTCTCCAATGTATCGTTCTCCAATCGTAATCGTATGAAATCTGAATGTCCTTCATCGATTGGCGATGGTTTCTTTTCACTAGGGGAATGCTTAAGGTATGCAGTCCATTTGGCGAATAGATTTCGCAACGACTCCTATACGTTTGTTTTATAAAATGCTCATGATGCTCAATAAGTGAGTCTTCATTTTTTTTGAGTAGCGAAAAGTACTCAATTGGGCCTAGGTATGCAGACGAAAGAATGATCATCTTTATTGTTGTTAGTTATTAATTTTCGAACGTATATAATTTAATAAACACTTTTAAGCCACCTACCACTTCGGAGTCTTGAAGCATTTTTTGTTTTGTCAATTGATAAAAGCACCATTACCGCTTTACCTACAATATGGTCTTCAGGCACAAATCCCCAATATCTTGAGTCGGTAGAATTGTGTCTGTTATCACCCATCATGAAATAGTAATTCATCTTGAAAGTGTAGTGAGTAGCGTATTTCTTGTTGATAAAGATAGAATCGTTACTAATTGTCAAATCGTTTTTTTCATAAACAGAAATGATTCGTTGATAGAGTGGGAGGGAGTCGAGGCAAAGTCGAACTGAATCACCTGATTTGGGGATGTGAAGTGCACCAAAATTGTCTATATTCCATAAAAAATGTTCGTTATCGGGAAACATCAAATCACTATAGTTCCCTTTTTTACTGAGCAAGGGCTCGATTTTAGAAACATTCGAAAGGTGCTTGAGTTTTTCGGCTGTTTCAATACTCAGGTTGAAATAGAATTCTTTTTTATTATTCAATCTTCCTCCTTCGGTAATTCCCAGACTATTTATGCTATCAGAGTTGATACTATCAGTAGTAGTGAATACACGATAATTAAATTGAAGTTTGTCAGGCACATCGGCATAGGCTCCATTTATATAAGTTTGTCCATCTCTTACTTCAATCCAATCACCCGGTAAGCCCATACAACGTTTCACATAGTATGTTCGCTGATCAACAGGGAATTCATCTTCCATTGGATAATTGAACACTACTACATCATGTTGTTTAATACTTGGACAACCAAAAAGGCGGAGGTATGGTAGTTTTATCCAATCAACAAAAGAGTTCGTGTTTTCGGTAAAGGTTAATTTTTGATGAGTAAAAGGAATGGAAAGTGGAGTATTTGGTAGGCGTGTCCCGTAACTTAATTTACTTACTAAAATGTAATCACCGGTTAACAGTGTTGTTTCCATTGAGGCCGAAGGAATGGTGAAGGCTTCGAATAAAAACACTCGAAACAAGATGATAGCAATTATGGCAACTGATATCGCTTTTATCCATTCGAATACTATTGATTTTGTTTTCGTTTTCAATGCTTGCAAAGATGCAAAAAAAATCAATCCCTTACTTGCTGTCTCTATTCGTTGTGTTGGCGAGGATTCTATTGGGTGGTATAAAATGGGAGGAGCTTAGTCGCATACCTTTAAATAAAAAAAGGCTACCAAATCAATGGTAGCCTTTTCCTTTTAATTGAAGTTACAATTATTGAGTAACGATTTTTTGAACAGAGGTTTCTACACCATTGTTAATATGGATGTAGTAAATGCCTTTAGCTATATTTTCAAGGCTGATGGTTTTAGAATAATCAGCACTAATGTTTTTATCTAAAGCTTTATAAACTTCTCTTCCCTGAATATCCGTAACCGTAATCACGAGTTCTTGAATACTTGCATTGCTAATGTGCAATGTAAATACGCCTGAAGAAGGATTAGGATAAATACTCACTTCGTTGTTTACTGCAAGTTGATTAATTCCAACACAATTCGAAACGTAAATAGTTTGCGAAGCTGAATCGGTACAACCTAATTCGGTAACAGTATAAGTTACTGTATTCAATCCGTCAATTAAAGCAGTTGGAGTGTAATCGGTACCTGTAACACCAAGACCTGAATAAATACCACCAGCTGGTAAACCTGCAGGAAGAGCGAATGGAGCAGCATCATCACAAACAATAGTTGGGTTAAATACATCTAAAGTAACCACAGGTATTGGATTAACAGTGATGGAAACGGAAGCTGTATTTGCACAGCTATTTGCATCAGTTCCTGTTACTATATAAGTAGCACTGGTTGAAGTTGCAAAAGCTACACCATCAGTTACGCCATTATCCCAAGCATATGAGCTAGCTCCACCACCTGTTAAGGTAACGTTGCTTCCTTCGCAAACTGTTGTATTATCTGCTGTTGCAGTTACTGTTGGCAATGAATTTACAGTAATTGAAGCAGAAGCTGTATTAACACAACCATTTAAGTCGGTTCCAGTAACCACAAAAGTAGTAGTAGAAGCACTAGCAGCAAAAGCTACACCATCTGTTGCACCATTATCCCATGTATATGTATCAGCACCACCACCTGTTAAAGTGATATTGCTTCCTTCACAAACAGTTGAATTATCAACTGAAGCAGAAACGCTTGGCAATGGATTAACAGTGATGGAAACGGAAGCTGTATTTACACAGCTATTTGCATCAGTTCCTGTAACTATATAAGTAGCACTTGTTGATGTTGCAAAAGCTACATCATCAGTTACACCATTATCCCAAGTATAAGAACTAGCTCCACTACCTGTTAAGGTAACGTTGCTTCCT
This sequence comes from uncultured Bacteroidota bacterium, assembly GCA_903911435.1. Taxonomy (GTDB): domain Bacteria; phylum Bacteroidota; class Bacteroidia; order 2-12-FULL-35-15; family 2-12-FULL-35-15; genus 2-12-FULL-35-15. The sequence continues at coordinate 12,961 of CAIWDF010000282.1, read as the reverse complement.
TCGCACACAGTTGTATAATCAGCTGTTGCAGTTACTGTTGGAAGAGTATTAACTGTAATTGAAGTAGAAGCAGTATTAACACAACCATTTAAGTCTGTTCCTGTAACCACAAAAGAAGTAGTTGCTGCACTAGCAGCAAAAGCTACACCGTCAGTTGATCCGTTATCCCAAGTATATGTATCAGCACCACCACCAGTTAAAGTGATATTGCTACCTTCACAAACAGTTGAATTATCAACTGAAGCAGTTACAGTTGGCAAAGTATTTACAGTAATAGAAGTTGAAGCTATTGCAGTACATCCATAAATGTCAGTACCTGTAACAACAAATGTAGTTGTGGCAGCGCTAGCAACAAAAGCTACACCATCAGTTGCTCCGTTATCCCAAGTGTATGTATCAGCACCACCACCAGTTAAAGTGATATTGCTACCTTCACATACTGGTGAGTTGTCAACCGAAGCGGTCACTATAGGGTCAGCATTACGAACAAATGATTCGTTATTCGAATCGTTAGTTGTGCTTCCATCATAAGCGATAGAAGTAGTAACTGTAACATCATAAGTTCCTGCTGCCGACATATCATAAGGGGTAGCGAAAGTCACAACCAAAGTTCCTCCAGTAGTGATTAGTCCAGAATTGATAACCATTGGAGTTAAAGTTGTGTTATTAGGATTAGCACCTGTGATATCACAATTTACTGTTAATGGATTCACACTCATGTCCAACGTGCCAAGACCATAGTTTTGAACAGTAACACTAATTGTTTCAGCATTCGTATAACAAGCAGGAGACACAGGAGTAAGGATATTGTCTACACCCATATCATATGCAGGGATAATAGTTATTGTAAAATCTTTTGTTTCACCATAAGAATTTGTTGTTGAACAAGAAGTGGTTGAAGCAATAGGATTAAGAGGGTCATAAGTATTTCTGATTCTCAATCTGTGGTTTCCTAGAGCAACTGTAAACGGAATTGAAATGGTACCTGTTACAATAGCACCTTGACCAGTTGTAGCCACTAATTCGCCAGCATCTTCAAAACTTCCATTGTCATTAAAATCAATCCAAATAGCAGCAGCATCACCGCTATCCATTTCGTCAATTTCGAATGCATTGGTAGAACCAAGGAATGCAGTACCTACCGTTGCAGTCAAATCTTCATATCCTGGAGAAGGAAGACCTGTAGTGGTTGAATAGTTGTAATTCATGTCTGTACTAATAAACCCTGTAATTGCGTCAAATGTGCCTCCATTTACAGTACTTGGGGTGCAATAACAATTCGCAATTGCATCCATGTTTACTTGTACAGGAGTAGAAGTTCCTGAACTTGGTCCAGTAGGACAAGTTACCACACATTGATAATAGGTAGAAGAAGGTTGAGTTGTTGTATAAGTTGGTGAAGTAGCACCAACTATATCAGAGTAGGTGGTGTTATCAGGAGAAGATTGCCATTGATAGGTAATTCCGCCTCCAGACACAGTATTTTGTGTACTTAAAGTAAAACTTGTGGTTGCACAAACCGTAGATAATGTTGTTAGTGTATTTCCAGGTGCAGGTGTTCCAGAACAAGAAGAGAATGGATCGATAGTAATTAAATAGTCTTCTGTTTCACCATATCCATAAGAAAGGCATGATGTCAAGCCACTTCCTGAAATTCCTTCAGCAACAATAATACGCATACCAGTTACACCAGTCAATGCGGTTAAAGGAACAGTAAACGATCCTGAAATTGTTCTTGGACTAAGTGTCGTTGTGCCTTCAACAAAGATCTGTTCACCAGCGTCATCATACGAACCATTTTGGTTGAAGTCGATAAATATAGTACATCCATTATCATAATAAGTTGCACCATCGCATTCGTCTTCCAATATAGAGAAAGGAATTGTAGCTCCTTGTTCTACAGAAGTAAGCGAACCTAAAGATTGAAAATTTGAATATTGATTTAATACGGAACCAGCTCCAGGAGCTACAGTTATACAATCATAAGCATTTGTGCTTCCATTAACAGTTACACTGAAAATTTCTTCATCACTTGTATATTGAGCACCAGAGGTACAATAACAATCAGTAAACGAATTCATGGTTACTTGAACTGGAGCTGAGATTGCGCTGCTTGCACTATTTGTACATGTTACTATACATTGATAATAAGTAGCAGTCGATTGAGAAACTGTTAGTGAGGTGGAAGTTTCACCTGCGATGTCAGAATATGTAATGTTATCAGGTGATGATTGCCATTGGTAAGTAACTCCTGCACCGATAGTAGAATTTTGTAATGAAAGGGTAAAGTTTGTAGCAGGGCAAATTGAATTAACAGTGCTTAACGTGTTTCCTGGGGCAGGTGTTCCACTGCAGTTAGAAGACGAAGTGATGTCAACAAAATAGTCTTCAGTTTCACCATAAGAGAATGTTGAACAAGCATCAGTTCCAAGTTCAACTGCATTATAACTCGAACGAACTCTCATTCTTGTAACACCGGTCAAGGCTGTGTAAGGAATTGTAATATTTCCATCAAATTGCCAATCAGGAGAACCAGCATTCGATGGTGTAGGTAAACCTAAAAATTCAGTTGCGTCAAATGTGCCACTGTGGTCAAAGTCAATCCAAAGACCTGCATATTCAGTTCCTCCGTTTCCAACATGCACGCTTACAGGAACAACATCTCCTTGTGATACAGAAGCTGCCGTAATAGTAGTAGTGTAGTCTGAATAAGAATTAACCAAACATGTACCTGTACTATTATTGATTGGATTTACTAATGAAGTAAATGTAACATTAGTAATATGGTCACCTGAAGCACAACCATTAGTTGTAGTTGGTGTACAATAACAGTTTTCGAATGTGTTTAATGTAATTTGTATAGGTGTAGATGTTCCACTACTCGGACCTGCAGAACATGTAACCACACATTGAAAATAAGTTGCAGTTGTAATGTTTGTTGATAGTGTTGCTGTTGTTGCTCCAACAATGTCTGAATAGGTAACATCATCAGGTGAAGATTGCCACTGATAGGTCACTCCAGAACCAGAGGTGCTGTTTTGAGTAGAAAGTGTAAAGTTAACACCAGAACAAACGGCAGAAGCTGTCGATAAAGTGTTTCCTGGAGCAGGAGTACCACTACAAAGCGCAGGAATGGTATAGGTTATTGTTAAACTTGGCTCACTACCTGCTTGTGGGTATCCATAAATATTATAAGTGTTAGTAGACCCTCTTACATAACCAAGGTTCGCACTGTTGCCACCACAATTTGCTTGAACAAAAGCAATACCTGTTGCATTTAATACCTTTGCTTGATTACCAGTTGCAGACCAAGAGGAAGCATTAAAAGATGTTCCGTTGGCACAATTAGCATACAAAGTAGTCCCCGCAGTGGTTGAGGGATCACCTGTAAAACCATATACGTTATTTGTCGCAGAAGAGGTTGTTGACGAATAGGTATAAAAATTTGCTGTTACAGCACTAACAATAGCACTAGCAGGAATGCTAGAAAGGTCGAAATGAGCCCAACCTCTGTTTGAAGAACTGTTGATGGTAATCATATTACCATCATTCATAACTCCTGAAGAGCTTACTGAACCAGAGGCATAAGAACCTGCTGTTCCTGTACATGTAATGGTAACCGTTTGTGACATTCCGTTTGTCACGGTTGCTCCAATAAGGACCAACGCACACACCACCCATCTTAGAATGGATAATGGTTTTGTTTTAGTAATTGTTTTTTTCATGATTTTTTTGTGGATTAATAATTTGTTTGTTTATCGTGTGCAAATATAGAAAAAAAGTTATTCCCTTGGTCGTATTTTTCGAATTGTTTACATTGCTTTAAGGTTTATTCATGGTTTAATATGTGTAAACGGTTTATGCAATAATCAGTTAAAACAAATAAAGGAATAAAATAAGCAATAGTTAGACTGACATTGTTTGCTATTGTTTAAAACAGAAACGGAAACACAATTTTTCTTTTAGCGGGGTATTCAGGGAATTGTTTCACGTACCAATCGTGGTGGTTTTTGGCTCTAGGAACTAGATTAGCAAAGGTCCATACTATAAAGGTAAGAGCGGGTAAATTGTAAGCCATCAAAGCAAAACCCGACCATTCAATAATTTCACCAAACAAATTAGGAGAAGAAATGTAATCGAACAAAAAGCCTTGAGGGATTTTATATCCCGTTTCACCTGGCTTTCGAAGATTAATCAAAATGGTATCGGCTTTCCAATTTATCATCATTCCTATCACAAACATGGATGCGCCAACAATGAAATGTGTACTGTTGAGCCATTTAGATGAATAATCAAGGGGTGATGCTAATTCAGAAAGAAAATATCCGTTCAATCCAGCATTTACGATATTGAAAAAAGCGCCACTCATAGCTATGGCCAAAGGCATTTTTTTGGGTGTTGATTTTATTCGAAGTGGATAGATAAACGTTCGGTTGATATAATGGATAATCCAAAAGGCAAACAATATCCAAACATACGAGTGAAAAGAATTACTCCCAAGTACAAGGAAATACAACATAATAAATAAGGATGGGGCTTCCATCAATACCCATGCAAGTTTGTTGTTAATGGTTATTCCCCATTTCTCAGTCGTATGTCGACCAAAAGGTGCAGTGATAAAAAACATAGTTACATGCACCACAATGGCAATGCTTAGCCAAATATAAGAAATAAGATAAAGGCTTTGAATACTCATGTTATTTGATTTTGCCTATTGATTTCTGCCAAGTAAAAAACTCGTTAATCGATTCTTCGAATGGTCTTACACGATGCCCTAATTCAGTGATGGCTTTTGTATTGTCCATGCCTGGATGTCCATATTTTAACGCATTTATCGATTCTGTAGTAAACAAAGGTATGGTATTAGTAAGTTTACTATAGGCTGAAATAAAAGGAATGAGTGATTTTAATACAGTAAACGAAAGTGTGTTTTTAGGGGTCTTTTTACCCGTCACTTTCTCAATGGTATTGGCAAGTTCTTTCATGGAATAATATTTCCCAGTGGCAAGGTATATTTCTCCGTTTCTTCCTTTTTCCATTGCATTGATTACCGATTCGGCAACATCGCGTACATCAATAAAATTATAACCACCTTCGGGCATTACAGGTATTTTCCCATGATAAAATTTCAATAAAGCTTTACCAAATTCAGATGTTTTATAATCGAATGGTCCGATGATACAACTTGGGCGTAGAACAACCACTTCTGGTGCCGCATTTGCTTTATTACTCAACATAATTTGTTCGCCTTGCGCTTTTGAATAATCGTAAGGAAAACAAGTGGCGGTTTTATAGGTTCGTTTTTCATCAAAAGGAAGATTCAATGGTTCTTCCATCACGGCATGTACACTGCTAATGTGCACGATTCGTTTCACTCCTTTTTCTTTTGCAACGTCATATACATTTCTAGGTCCTTCGGTATTAGTTTTGAATACCATTCCCGTTGGGTCGCCATTGATGCTGATGATGGCTGCGCTATTAATCACTATTTCGCATCCGTCAATCAATTTAGCAAGGTCGCTTTTATTGAGTACATCGCCTTGTATCAATTCTATTGGCAGACCTTCCAACGAATCTCTCCTTGTATTGTACATAGCCTTCACTCGAAATCCTTTTTCGAGTAAAAGTCTACAAATTACGTTTCCTAAATGACCACTTGCGCCAGTAACTGCAATCGTTTTATTCATTTTGTTTGGTATTATTCAATAGTAATATGGAAACCAAAAATAGGTTTTATTTCGATACTATTTAAACTAAATGTATACTTATAGTTTGGCAACTAACCTATTATTGAATCACGATAGATTTGCTCTTTACTGAGTATGCACTAAAGTAACCCAATGCTCCATTACTGATATTAGAACTAGGGTTGGCTGGTGTTGATGAATTAAACGCGCCTCCACCAGTTCTGTTGAAGGTTCTAAAGTACTCGAAAACTCCAAAATCAATGCTTCTTAATTGAATGCTTACCGAATCAAAAGGAAGGATTTTAACATCTGAATTTGTTCTTAATCGTTGCTCTATCAAGGTTCCATCTCTTAAATTGTCTGAAGTGATGTTTATCGAAGTGGTAGTAATTCCATTTATTGATTCCATAAATCGATAATAGTTGACAATACCAATAGGGTCGGTGAATTTCGCAATCACTACTTTGCTTTTAGGTCCTGAATTACCACCGCCACCGCCACCACCGCCAAATCCTGATGCATTTTCGGCATCTAGTGTGTCAATGTTCACTGGTGAATTAAGTTTCGACACCGCTTGATAGTCTTTATTGTCTGCAACTACATTCAACGTATAAGTTCTGCCAACGACTCCTTGCAGATTAATTGTTTTATATACTCCAGGACTTGCCTCTATTAGCAATTCCGAATTCCCAGCATCGTCATTGATGGTTACCGAAGCTCCCTGCACAGGAGGGAACGTATTCGATTGGTCGTAGTTTACTGTTTTTGTAAGCACTACGGTATAAGGTCCCGGCTGATCCGATACTTCTCCTTCAATCACAATTTGGGGAGCCGATGAATTCAAATCGATGTTTACCACCTTCTGACAGGATGAAAAACTAACAACACTTATAAGAATTAAAATGAACTTATTTAAACCGAATAATTGTTTCATAACCTTAGAATTTAAAATTAAATGTTAATGATGGAACCCAACGGAATAAAGTAGTTTGAACCGCTTGTGTTTTTGTAGGGTCGTTAGGGTCTTGTTTAAAAGTGATTGAATAGGCATTTTCTCTTCCATACGCATTGTAAACCGAGAAATTCCAACTGGTTTCGTATTTGTCGGTTTTCTTTCCTTGCCATGTTGCTCCGAGGTCTAACCGATGATAGGCTGGCATTCTATAACCATTTCGCTCGGTGTAGTAATTTACTACTTGTCCAGCCACCATGTATTTACCGCTTGGGAAAGTTACTGCATTGCCTGTATAGTAAACCCATGTTGCAGATACTGTCCACTTTTTAGATAGATCATAGATGATGACAATTGATACATCATGTGTTCGGTCTTGTTTTGCGGGGTACCAATTGGTATTGTTTATTCCGTTGATTTGTTTTTCGGTTCTTGCTAACGTGTATCCAATCCAACCATTCAATCGGCCATATTTTTTCTTGAAATAAACCTCGATACCATAAGCTCGGCCAATGCCATATAACAATTGCGATTCGATGTTGGCATTTAAGTTCAACTGTGCTCCATCTTTATAATCAACTTGGTTTTGCATCGTTTTGTAATACACCTCGGTGGAGAATTCGTACATATTGTCCTTAATGTTTTTGAAATAACCCAACGAAACTTGGTCGCATATTTCAGGTTTCACATTATTACTGCTTGGTATCCACAAATCGGTGGGGTTGCCGGAAGTGGAGTTCGAAATTAAATGAAGGTTCTGTGTATTGCGACCGTACGAAACTTTAATGGAATTGCGTTCGTTAAGTATATAATTTGCACTCAATCGTGGTTGTAAATTATAATAGGTTTTTACAAATTGCCCACTAGAGTAGGTACTTGTATCCAATATATTTCCTTCGGTATCGTAGGTATGAAAACTACCAGGGCCAATCAGACTAAAGGAAGATAAACGAACACCGTATTCGATGTTAAATAGTTCGGTTACTTTTATTTCGTGCGAAGCATAGATGGCACTTTCCCAAGCATATTTATTATCGAGATGCAATTTACTAATAGGGGAGTTGCTGCTTGAGGTAATGGCTCCTGGAATGATTTTATGAAAGGTACTTGTCAACCCAAACTTGATTTTGTTTTTGGTATTGACAAAATACTGAAAGTCCTCGTTTATTCCGTAGTCTTGAATTCGTGAGATGATATCCAAAGGATTTCCACCGAAATTGGCATTAATCTTATAATCATAATTGGTAAAAAGCAAAGAGGTGTTCGAGAACAGTTTTTCGTTAAACAAATGATTCAAACGCAATGTCCCTGTGGCATTTCCCCAATTGATGCCAAAGGTAGAACCAAAACCAAGCACATCTTTTCCAAAATATCCCGAAAGGTAAAGTCTGTTTTTATCGTTTAGTTTGTAATTGGCTTTTGCATTCACATCGTAAAAATAAAGCCTTGCTTGGCGTGTTGCACTATCTCGCGAAAGCTTTAGGAACAAATCAGCATAGGTACGTCTTGCTGAAATGATGAACGAACCCTTGTTCTTAACGATGGGCCCTTCGAGGTTTAATCGTGACGAAATAATACCAACGCCTCCACTCACAATGTAATGCTTATCATTCCCATCTTTCATTTTTATATCCAACACCGATGATAATCTCCCTCCATATTCTGCTGGCTGACTACCTTTAAAAAGCGTTACATCTTTGATGGCATCGGAATTAAAAACAGAGAAAAACCCAAGCAAATGCGATGCATTGTACACGGTGGCTTCGTCAAGTAGAATCAAATTTTGGTCGGCACTGCCACCTCTCACATAAAACCCACTGCTTCCTTCTCCTGCCGATTTCACTCCGGGCAATAGCGAAAGTGTTTTTAAAATATCCTTTTCGCCAAACAATACGGGTATGTTTTTTATTTGCTGAATATCGAGTTTGTTCACTCCCATTTGTATGCTGGTTACATTTTCGTCCTTGCGTTCGCTGGTTACTACTATTTCATTCAATTGATTTATTTTTTCGGTCAACAGAAAATCAATTTTAGTATTTTGTTTTAAATCTATAGTGTCGAGATGTATGCTGTACCCAATGTACTGAGCCTGTACCGTGTATTTACCTGCCGGAATGGTGATGGAATAAAAACCATACGCATTGGTATTTACTCCAGTGGCTGCAAGTTCTTTAATGCTCACATTAGCGCCTATTATTTCTTCTCCTGTTTTTGCATCTTTCACATAACCGCTGATGGTGAACTTAGCGGTTTGTGCTGTGCCCATGAGCGAACAACAAAGGCAAATGATGAATACCGTGATTTTTTTCATGTTTTATTTATAACAATATCGTTTTATAACATTATAAGCTTCCGAAATTCCGAGCTCTCCGGCTTTGCTGATGTCTTTACAGGCAAGTTCTGTTTCATTCATAAATATCAAAAGCAAACCTCTGTTGAAATAAGCATCCGATAGGGTAGGTTCTAGCTTAATGGCTTTGGTAAGGTCGTTTACAGCACCTTTGTAATCGCCAATAAGGGTTTTGGTATTGGCATTATTGAACCATGCATACGTAAAGCTAGGGTCGAGGGCTAGTGTTTTGTTATAATCGCTTATCACCATGTCATACGTATGGTCGCTATGTTCTTCTTTTTTCTTGGTTTTATCCATTGCGTTTTCGGGCAAAGCAGGTTCGTCAAACGTATGTATCAATTCCAATAATTTGAAACGGGTATTGGCTCGGCTAAACCATGCCATGGGGTTGGTGGGGTTCAGTTGTATGGCTTTGTCGTAGTCGGCAAACGACTCGTTATAACTCTTGATGGAGCTATACAGAATGGCCCTATCGAGGTAATTAGAAGCATCGTCAGGTCGGTTGTTGATGGCTATCCCCAGTTGTGTTATTTGTTCCTTCACCTTGTTCACATCTATGGTGTCTTTGTTGTTCACAAGGCTTATCACACTATTGGTGGTATGCTGTTTATCTCCTTGTTTATAAATCTTAAAATTCTTTTGCACAGGCATCAAGGTGATGGAAAACACGGGTTGCAATTGAATATTGGCCAAGGTATTTTGTTTCTTTTCGCTTTCATCTAGGTTCTTGTCGTTGGGTATGTTTTGGGTCATCAGTTTCATCAACTGCACACCTTTGGTAAATTTCACACTATCGTTCAACGAGTAGTTTTGTTGTTTTATTCGCAAGGCTTTTTTATAATCTTCGGTCGAACCTTTTACATTATTCAAATCTTTTTTAACCAACGACCGATTGTAATAAGCATCGGCAAACTCAGGAAACAACTCGATTACACGGTCGTAATCGCTCAAAGCTCCTTTCAAATCTTTATTGTCCGACCGCACAATGGCTCTATTGAAATAAGCCAAAATATTCTTCGGATTAAGCTCTATCACCTTGTCGTAGTCTTGCAACGATTGTTTGTATTTTTTCGAATTGCCATAAATAATAGCCCTATTGAAATAAGCCGAAGCATAACCTGGCGAGATGCGAATGATGTTGTTCAAATCGTTTATCGCTTGTTCGGTTTTTGTTTGGTCCATGTAAATCATCGAACGGTTGAACAAAGCGTCAATGTTCACCGAATCTATCTTAAGCACCGTATTGAAATCGTGCATGGCCGAATCTTTTTTCGACAATTCAGAAAAAGCAATGCCTCGCTGAATAAGCGCAAACGTGTTTTTAGGATACCGCGAAATCACCTTGTCGAAATCAGTTATCGCTGTTTGATACGATGTTAAACCCGCCTTGGCAGCACCTCGTATTACATATAAATTTTCGTTTTTATAATGCAAGCGTTCGGCACGGTTGCAATCGTCAATAGCCGCCTCAAACTGATTGACGGCAAGCAACGTAACCGCCCTATCGAAATAAATAGTGGCATCCATCGAATCGAGATTAATGGCTCGTTGATAATCCTCAAAAGCCCCTTTGTAGTTCAGTTGCCTATCGCGCACCACCGCACGTTCGGTAAACACATCGGCCCGTTTGGCATATATCTGTATGGCTTTGGTATAATCTTGCTCCGCACCAAGGTAGTCTTCCAAGGCACCTTTTGCTATTCCTCTAAAGTAATATGCATAATACGAATCGGGCTTACGCATCAATTCCTGATTCAAATAATCGATACAATTGGTATACCTTCCGCGAGCCAACTCGTATTTGCCCATCTCCAAATTGCTCACCCGCTGTTGTGCCTTGGCCACAGCCCCATAGCCCAAACACAGTGCCACCAATAGCACTATCCGCCAACACTTCATGATGGGCAACAAGCTAAACGATAAACACAAGAGGAGGGGCAAGGCAACACCACAAAAGGCAAACAAAATGACCACATAAACAGCAATACAACGAATTTTCAATAATTCCTTCGAAGTAAAATTACTCATTTTAAGTCCCCATGCACCTCACTCTATCGCTTTTACCTTATTTTAACATTACAATTACTCGAAATCACAATTTACAATTCACAATGAAGAATTCACAATTTCGGGTTTTGTAATTTCTTTTTTCGTAAAATTCCTCCAGCCGTCACGCATCGCCCCCTCTCTTGTGGAGAGGGGCAGGGGAGAGGTGATAAAAAAAGCCCCGAACGATTATGTTCGGAGCTTTTTTCATTTCGTTTAATTCCTAGTTACTAATCACTTTTCGCTATTCACTATTAAGCATTCCCTAGTTACTATTCACTTTTCGCTATTCACTACCTATGTTTTGGTTCGAGGTCTGGATGAAATGACAGAAATCGGAGGCTTCGTAACAGAAATCGGAAGCTAAGTGACAGAAATCGGAGGCAAAGTGACAGAAATCGGAAGCAAAGTGTCAGAAATCGGAGGCTAAGCGACAGAAATCGGAGGCTAAGTGACAGAAATCGGAGGCTAAGTGTCAGAAATCGGAAGCAAAGTGTCAGAAATCGGAGGCTAAGTGACAGAAATGGGAGGCTAAGTGTCAAATCGTGGGCTTGCTATGTCACCGAGCCTCCCTTTTCTTGCAAATCGGGAAGGCTCGGTTACATATCATTTATTTCACTCTTATTTTGATGACTTGGCTTATGCCTTGAGGCACATCTTTTACTATCAATTCATGAGTAAAATACACCACAGCACCTGATGTTAAACCCTCAACCAGTTTGGTAGCCGTTAAAGTAGAGCGTATCAATTCGAACTTCACATTGTCGTACGAAATATGCCATTCATGAAAATGCCTTGCATCAGGCCCTCCAGGAGCGGTGAGTATTACTTCACCAGGATTCACGCCATCTTTCGCATCAAATTTATGCTTTTGATGAACGTTTGCTTCCACCACCTTAAACTTGCCACTTTCCAAGATAGCAATGGAGTTCACTGGGTCGTCATTAGCAGCCTCTTGAAACAAGTTGAGTAACATGTTGAGTTGATTCATCATTTTTCTGAACAAGCCCGGACGAGTACCCGTCCCTGCGCCTTTGTAAGCCGTAATGCTGGCGTTAACTACCGTCATCTTAGCCGCAGACACCGATACATAAGTACTCGAACCACAAGCACCCGAAATTTCTTGTGCCCTTGTTAAACGACCCAGAATAGTGTTAGGCATATCTATCGCACCTTCCACCGTGTGAATGGGCAATGGCACCGCCAGCAAGACAATAGCGTTAATAGAATGTTTTTTTGATTTCAGGTTTTTAAATGCTTGACGCCTGTTTCGTCTGTTTCCGATTAGATAAGTGATTTTTTTCATTTCTTTTTTTTTTAAAGAGTTTATAAATTATTTTTTTGACGATATAAAAACAAAAAACGCTTTCATGCGAATGAAAACGTTCTTCAGAATATCCAATAAAATAAACCCTTTTGGCAGATGAACCAGTTGGTATAACCGCTAATGAAAGAGAATGAAATATGTTGCAATTGTGGACCATGAACCTTTCTAATTACAGCACAATATTACAACCAAATAAACCACTAAAAAAATGACAAAAGTCAGCCTTTTTAATTTTTTTTAAAAATAATGATAAATAGGATTAATGTAAACCATCCATTCCGCACGAAACGGACTATATCCTAATTAGGAAATACTTCAAAAGGGGAATTTCGTATACATATATATATAGGTATAGTTTGGAGATTTGAAAATTGGTGTATATTTTGGGTTGGAAAAATTAAGAAATAGATAAATACATATTAAAAATAGCTTTTATGGCACATATCTACCCAAAAATGGAGAGATTTGTGCCACGTTATGGCATATATAAACTAGTTAGCTGCAAGTGTAAGACCGAGCGTGCAAAAACGAACTTGACTAAATGGAATATAATCTTGAAGAAATAATTAGACTGTTAGTAAAGGACAACTATTTAT
>CAIWDF010000281.1 GCA_903911435.1 uncultured Bacteroidota bacterium | reverse complement strand
GAAATCAATTTTCTTCCCATACATATTCATTGATTCTTGTTTCCATTGAATATCTTTTCTTAATGTTTTAAAAATAGACTCACTTTCAATTCTTGAGAAAAAATTGGGCAAATAAATATATTCACCATTATGCATCTGGTTCAAGCCAGCTGTGGTATTGGTAATTGTTTGTATTCCTTCTGGATTTCCAAAAATGTCTAATTGACTCATTGCACAAAGTTAATTAAATTGCCCCTCGCTAATAGCTTTTTATTGCTTTTCGTTATTCTTCCTTTCCCTAATCGCCTAATCCCAATGCACAACCCTTTCCCCTGTCATCTTCATTGGAGTATCACATTTAGGGCAGATCTTATCCCATATTTCAATATTCTTTCCTTTACATTCATTACAACAAATTTCATCCTTCAATTTCATTTTCTTTTCATTCTCCTCAGTCATTATTCCCACCGAAATATCATCCGCTATTTTGCAATCTCTGCAAACATAAGTATCAGTAATGCTTACCCTTCCTCTGTCTGCCTCCCCCGAAACTACACAAGAATAGTTACATTCTGGGCAGGTAAATGTTGTTTGTTTTCCCATAATAATATTGGTTATTTTTAATTTTTTTCATCCTTATATGTTCCGGAAAACGCTAGCTTCATGCAGTAGTCTTTCTTATTCTGTGCCATCCGCCCTCTTCTTTTTAATTTTTCCTCACAAATGTAATATAATTATGTACAAAAAAAATCCCACCCTTTTCAGAGCAGGATTTTTTCCTTCATTCGTAAATTCGTACTATTCGTATTTCGTAAAGTTCCGTATTTCGTAAAGACCAATTATTCTATCGTTATCTTCAACCTCGCATTCACTCCCGTATTTACCTCTTTCACTATCTCCACATCAGGATGTCCAGGCACTACCACATGCACATGGTATCTATCAGGGTCTACCTTCACAAACTTCGCCACACTATCCTTCGTCTCAAGTTTTATAGCTATACCTGTTGCGCTTTGTATCGTCACCGTTCCATCTATTGGAGTATTCAATCCCGCAAGTTTCAATTCCACTTCTAGGCTTGCACTTCCCGGAGGCGATACAATATTTTTCACATCCTTAAACGTAAATTCTTTCAACAACTCATCATTACCTTCCAGCGCCACCACAGCATCTTCATGTAAATTCATCAAATCATCATACACACCATTATTCGCTGTATTCTTTGCCCCTGTTGCACTTCCCGTTTGCATCGTTCCTTTAAAGTCTATATACTTCGAAGCAAAAGCCCCTGTATCTCCCGTTACTTGTGCCACAAAACCTGCCGGCATACCACCACCAGTCAATGCAGTCACATTTGCTGCCACCGCCAAATACGCATTCATCTTCGTGTTCAGCCCTGCCACATGTTCCCAATTTTCCTCACTCGCTCTCGCATACTCATTTTGTCCTGCCGATATATATTGCCCATGGCGCTCTGCAAACGGAAAGCCATCGTTAATATACGTTTTCAAAGCTCTATAATCTTTTCTACACTGCTCTGCCAAAGGCACCAACTTCACACGCTGTATCTCATGTGCTGCCGTTCGTTGGTCATCATCCAACATGTTTTTGGCATCTGTTAATCTTGTGTTCAGTGTCGTCAAAAAAGTCGGCACATACTTGGTTGGTTTCAATGTTGCAAATAAAGCCAAGTTCGAAGCCTTTGCTAAACTTGTGTAAATCGAAGCTGCTATAGAATATAACTCCTGTTGAGTGCATCTATACTTGATAGGGATAATTACTACTGGCATAATTTTTAAATTTTTTTTTAAGTTTGAAAAGAAAATTATTTATTATTAAAAAGAACTGCGACACAAAAATAAATAATTTTTCTAAAATCCAAATTTTATTTCTCATTTATCCATTTATTATATGTATCTATCCCCCCCCTCTTTTAAAAACCCCTTTTCCATCCTCAAAAACCCCTACCGTCACCCTGAGCTTGTCGAAGGGCATATTTCTTAAACTCCTACCTTCATTCGCACATTCGTACAATTCGTATTTCGTAAAGCCAAGTATTTCGTAAAACCCTTCAAAATTAACCTATCTTTATATATTTCAATAATATACCGCCATTTCACCCACCCATTTCCCCTATAAAAACACCCTTTACCCATATTTCTCCACTCCAAACCCACATTCATCCACTCAAAATCCACATAAGCACCACCCGAAATCCACATAAGCACCACCCGAAATCCATATACATCCACTCCAAAACCACATTCCTCCGCTCCAAATTCATATATCACCGCTCCAAAACCACATAAGCACCACCCGAAATCCACATAAGCACCACCCGAAATTCACATAAGCACCACCCGAGATTCACATACGCACCGCCCGAGATTCATATACGCACTGCCCGAGATTGGCATACATCCGCTCCAAATCGACATTTTTTGCCACTTTGTCGAAAATCGCCCTTTTACCCCCTGTTTCCTCCTTTTCCTCCTTCCTCGCTTTTTCTCCCCAATTTCCCCCCCGTTTCCCACACATATAATATAGTATAAAACCAAAAAAGCCCCTCTCGGG
>CAIWDF010000280.1 GCA_903911435.1 uncultured Bacteroidota bacterium | reverse complement strand
CATCCTCCTCCAATGCTCTCAGCATTAATTTAAGTTGTTCAATCTCTTTAAGGATCTGAAGTTTGATTTTCTTCAGCTCCTTTTTGTTTTTTTGCGCCATGTGTAGGCGTTTGTAAACTTCGTCTTTGGTCATTTTAATAACTCCTTTTTAGGATAAACAAAAACTGGATATTTTAATTGCGCATAAAGTTCTTTACGTCTTTTACCTTTAGCATTGATGTAAACATATCGATGCTTTCTTGAGCGAGGTTGCAAAGAAAATTTGTCACCGTATAACTCACGAATTTCTTTTGCTGTGTATTTATCAGCAATCGTTTGACAATGCTTATCAACACCTTCAATAGTCCAGTTAGTTCTTTTGGCTGACAAACCCGTGTAAATCCAATTTATTGCTTGATAAACGATGCCTAAATGGTTTTGTGCGGTGTCAGCGTATGAAACAACAATTTCTTTTCCACATTTTTTTAATGTATTACCAATCAAATAACTTTCACCATTTTTAGGTACATCATAGTTTACCCACAATCTAGTCAGTTCAATTACATTATTTACATTATCAACACCTGCAATTCCTTTTCGTAATGATGAACTTGAAGGCGTTCCATAACAAACAACACCTTTCAATTCTTCATTTAAAAACAACCCAAATGCAATGCTACATGGTGCTTTTCTGTGCAAGTAATGATTTTTTATAACCATATCCATTGCGTCTTTATAAGTAATTTGTTTTATTAAATAATTTTTCATTTTTGCATTAGTTTCATCGCGTCACCATTTCACCACGAACATTACGTTCCATCTCATACACGGAATAAATCTTTCCGTCATGGATGATGAATTCGCCAATGGATGTCTTAATCACTTCATGATAATGACGGTGCATGGTGGCTACTGTAATAAAACCAACCAATGCACCAATAAAAAATGAGCAAATAGCCACCCAAATTAAATCGTTTTTCATTTTGTTTCTCCAATCCCATGTGCTTTTTCTATTGCTCTAGCAAACTTAAGATATGGGTCATTATTAATATAGCCATACTCGTTTAAAAAGCCGTAAGTAGAATTGCCATTATCATTTTCAACATGGTCAAGAGTGAATCCTGCAATATATCCAATGCTGAAAATTTCTTCATCACTCAAAGGCTCACGTTTTAAATCCTTCATAGCTTGTGAAAAATCACAACGCAACGGGCAACGCTTCTCAAGACGTTTTAAATCCTCCTCAGCTTGTGCATAGCTACGCAGTTTTACGCTCTGCGGTGATGTGAATAGCGGTTCGGACTCTTGCCCATTTTGTTCTAGCGCAGTCTGTATGTCCCAATAAAGGTCATAATGGGTTTCTTCTAATTCGTGCAATGTATCTCGTACTCTTTTTAATAATTCTTTACTCATTGTACTGTCCCCGTAGCTGAGTCATTGCAGACAGCCATAATTACTCGTGCAGGACGCTTTGACATCTGATATGCGCCTATTGCAAGGTTATATTCTTCCCGTGCGTTAGTGCATGATTTCATGGTGTCATATGGAATGACACTTGTTGTGTATGCAATGCGTTCTTGTTGTGTTACATGACCATGTTTGTCGATGTTTTTATCGACTGTTAAAAAACTCAAAGTTAATAAAAGTGTTGCGCTCATGATCTTGCTACCTTTTTCAAAATTTTACGCAATCTGATTACTTCTTCTTGTGATTTAAAATAGTAATCAGCCATTACGCAGAAACCAACTAAAAATAACAAATAAGCAATCCCAGTGTCATCTAGCATAACTAGAAAATCGTATATATTTTTCATTTTTTGTATCTCAAAAAAAGCACCATGTCTTTGGCGCAGAGGTAGGAGTAAGTATTATGTTAAATCAGAAAAATCGTGATCCGATTTAAAGTCTGAAAGAAAAATGTCATCGTCAGATTTCATTGCTTCAGAGAATATTTGTGGTGTGTTATCGTCAATGTGTTCATAAACGATTTCAGTTAGTGTTTCTTTTGGTGTTAAATCAGATTCTTCACCATCTTCATTAAAACAAATAATGCTTTCTACAATACACTCACGATCATCTTCAATATCGTGGTTAAAATCAGCAGGCATATATCTACCTGACAAGATTGCAGTTGCTTCAATTCCGATATAAATGCCATCGTTGCTGATGACATTAAAGTATAATTTTATTTCCATTAGATTCTCCAAGTTATTTATTATTGTTTCGCCTTCTTGAAAGCGTGGATACATATTATCATACTTGTTCACGAAGTAAACATTAAAATGTTAATTTTTAATAATAAATTGTTCTGTTTGTTCTTTTGCATGCAAAAACCCTTTACCAACAATAACTTGGTAGCCTGAACTTTCAAGATATTCAATGATATTTTTTTGATCTGGACTTAAAACACCGCCTTTGATGCGTTTCATCTCTACCCACAATTTCCACGCAGGAATGAAAAGATCTGGTATTCCTTTTACTGTTCCTTCTACTTTAAGTGCTATGGCGGTAGATTGGCTACGATGACCGCCATTAGGAATTGAATGGATAAGAACGCCAGGGTAGGTACGTCTAAACCATTGCACAAACAATGCTTGTTCATGATGCTCGGATGGTATTTTTTCTTTAATGGTAGCCATTAGAATGGTAACTCCTCGATGTAGTTAGGGCAATTGTCTTGGATATTCACAAAATCCTCTGGCGGATTCAT
>CAIWDF010000279.1 GCA_903911435.1 uncultured Bacteroidota bacterium | reverse complement strand
CGGAAGAACCTATGAAGAAGGAAAGAAAATAGGTTGGAAAGATGGTTTCAGAGCCTTATGGTGCATAGCGAAATACAATATTTTTAGCAAATAAAATGAAACTTGTACAAAGAATAAAACCAGTAGTATTAGAAAAAGGTTTTATACTCACCTTTGTAATAGCCTTGTTTTGTTTGATCTTCTTTTTCGGGAAACTTCTAAAGAATCCTAATCAAGTATATTTTGGATCGAAATTAGATGGACTCCAATCCTACTACACTTCTTGGTATCACGTAAAATACGATTCAACTTATTGGCATTTTAGTGGGATGAACTACCCCTACGGAGAGCAGGTTTTTTTTACTGGTTGCCAACCTTTCGTAACCAATCCACTTAAACTAATTTGCCATGTAATCGACATTTCTGATTATACCATCGGGATATTAAATTTCATCATGTTGATATCAATATTTTTATCAGCATTGTGTCTATATTTAATTTTCAAACAACTTCGACTTCCTTTTATTTATGCTAGTATAGCAGCTACAGCAATTGCTTTCCTATCCCCACAAGTTATTCGGCTTGGCGCACACTATTCGCTCACTTACCAGTTTGCGATACCTCTGTTTCTTCTTTTATTACTGAAATTTTATCAAGCCCCTACCCTTAAAAAATCATTCGTCATTAGTCTTTTGGTTTTTTTCATGGCCGGCACACATTTCTATTTCTTCGCCTTCTTTGGAATAATAGCAATGATTTATTGGGCTACTATTTTTGTTTCAAAAGTATCTTTTAAAAATTTAATCTTTTCAGTAAAACATTTTTTTATACAAATTGTATTACCATTTTTACTTTTTCAGTTTATCATTTTTTTGATAAACGATATTTACGACAGAACAACGCATCCGTGGGGATACCTTAGATTTATCACTAATTGGGATGGAATTTTTTATCCACTTCATTTTCCTTTCGAACATTTATTTTCTACACTCTACACACCTGTATTTCCCGAATCAGATGAAGGATATTCTTACGTTGGCATTGTTGCTATATTGGGTTGTATACTTATTATTTTAGAGCTTGTAAAACGTCTTCTCTTTCTACAATTTCGGAAGGTGCTTTTAATAACCGATAATAAAATGATGAATGCATTTCTTTGGTCATCACTTATCGCATTACTAATTTCCTTTGGATATCCTTTTAAAATTGAAGGATACGAACATTGGTTAAATAATTTAGGAATGTTGCAACAACTAAGAGGGATTGCCCGATTTGTTTGGATTTTCTATTATGTAATTAATATTATCGTGATTTATAAATTATATGATTGGACTAAAACTTTTCATGTGGCAATTAAAGTTTCTATTTTAATTGTTCCTTTATTTTTATTGTGTAGAGATGCATATTACAATACTTATCAAGAACAAGATTGGTTAAACAACCCAATTCCTCGCCTTTGTGATAAAGGAAATCAATTGCCCGAAGATAAATGGCTGTCGGAAATAAATCCGAGTAATTATCAAGCTATGTTCTCCCTTCCTTATTTTCATGTGGGCTCTGAAAATGTTTGGATGACTTCTTTATCACATATCATTCCTGATGCTTATATCACTTCTTTGCAAACTGGTTTACCTTTATTAAATGTTTCGATGAGTAGAACCTCTTTATCGCAAACTTTCAAAAATATAAAGATTGCCCTAGAGCCTTATCGTAAGCTAGAAATCGTAAATGATTTTAAAAACAATAAACCATTATTGGTGCTAGTGGAAGAAAAAGAAATAAATGATGGTGAACGTAAACTTTTAAATCATTGCAAAAAAATTAAACAGACACCTTTGTTTACGGTTTATGAACTTGATATGGAAAGTTTGGAAAACATTTCGGACGATTTGTATGACAAAGCAACTGAAAATTCGAAACGAGGTAAAAGATGGAAAATAGAAAACTATGTATACACTGATTCTATGAAAACATTTGTTACTGTAGATTTCGACAAAAATCCTGCTGGTAATGGATTTATGGAAGGAGGATGTATGGAGGCAAAAGTAGTAGATGGTTGTACACTTTATGAAGACACCGTTCCTAACTTTACGATTGAACAAAATTATTCTGTTTCCTTTTGGATGGATAATTTTACTGAAGACATGTATTCAAGACTATGGTTCGTGCTCGAAACATTTGATGAGGGAAATAATTCAATTACAAAATCGGTTTATCCGATGAAAGATAAGTTTAAAATAGTAGAAGGTAAAAAAGCCTTGATTGAAAACACTGTGGTGGTGAAACATAAAAAAGACAAATTGAAAATTTATGTTTCGAGTTATGAAATTCCAGATTCAAAAATGATTTTCAGAGGCGACAACCTACTTGTACTACCAGCAAAAGATACTCTTTACGAACTAGGAGAAGATTACATTCGTATGAATAATCGAATATACTTAACCCATTTACATAATCGATAGTCTTGTCTTATAAAAATATCCAAGCTTGCGACACAAACATATTTAACAAATAGCAATTCCAAATAATACCACCTAATAGAAGTAATCCAAACCCGATACTCTTGCTAATTAGGTTCAAACGAGGCAATACAATAAAGAATATCAAATTGAGGGATAACAATACAAATCCTACTTTGGTGAAATTCCAATTGTTTCCATATCCTCCATTTGCAATAAAATAAATGCTAGAAAATATTGATAGTGCAGTTACCATATAAGGTTGAAGGAGATTTAATTTCTTGCTTTCATTTAAATGTTGAAAAACGATAATATAGAAAAATGGTGTGCAAAGTGTATATCGATATAAACTATGAAAACAACCTCCTTGCAAGATGACTACAAAAACACTTGCCGCTATAATGTATATCCATGAAAAATAATACCACCAATTAAATGAAACTTCTTTTGTGGCAGACTTCTTAATTAATTCTTTAATCAGAATTGAAAAACCAAAAATGAATGCAAAAAACATTGCCCAAATATTCATTGCATATCCTTCATTCGACCAGTCGACAATAGTTTTAGGAATTTGCAGGAAGGTGCCCCAGTGTTTTTGTGCTTCTATAAAGGTGAGCAGAGAACTGTGATGAAATGTCTTTTGAAAAAGAGCAACACAAAGTGTTCCGGTAAGTATAGCAGCAACAGGCAAAAGAATTTTTTTTGCCTCAAAATGCCTATTCTTATTGCGTATAAAAAAGAAAATTTCGGTAGCAATAAAACTTCCGATTAATAAAAGAAATACTGGACGTGTACACGAAGCCAAGAATAAACCTAAAAGAAAAATAGATGTCCATTTTCTCTTCCATCCCAAAATAGCAATAGAAATGCAAAATAAAAAAACAGATTCGGAATAAGGAACAAAATAAACGGTAAGTGTGGGTAGTGCTAAAACCACTAAAGAAGCTGTAACCATTGATTTTGGACAAAATACCGAAGCAAGTATAAGAATGGAAATGGCAAACAGGAAAAAATTAAACACTAAAATTCCTTTTCCCGAAAGGTGAGTTATTTTCCAAACAATTGGAAACAAAGGGAAAAATCCAAAATTATATTTTGCAAATTCGTCATCTGCTCTGTAATTGTAATAATCATTTTTAATTTGGAAATAACTTGCTGCATCATTGGTTTCTTCTAGCGCTTTGCTCGAAATAGAAATAAATGGCTTGGTTACCTGCTCTCTGTTGCCATTAATGTTTTCGTAATTAGGCATTATTTTAGCGAAATATTTATCATAAACCGATGGGCTCTCCAGACATTTATAAATAATAATAAACGCAAGTAAATACGCACCGAATATGCCTATCGGGATGAAAGATTTAAAGTTTTTAATATTTATTATATCCAATTTCATTTTGTAAATCTAAGTTATTCTCTAGCATCAGCCAAAATATTTTTTCGGATTGGAAAATTTTATTGTTTTGGGCATGTTTTTTAGTGAAAATACAAACTGAGTTTTCAGCCAGTTTTCAACCGATTTTTTCTAATAATTACGGGCATTTGTTAATATCCTATCGATGAATTTCGGAAAAGTTGCCAAATGCCGTATATCGTGTTCGAAATTTATTTCAGTCCTTTGTTTCAAATTTCAGCACTTCAAATGAAAAATAAGTCACAAAATGAAATTTTGGGAATATTGATACGAAAGAAGAGAAAAGAAAGACAGCTCACGCAAAAACAAATGGGTGAGTGGATAGGTAAAGGCAAAAGTTATATTTCCAAAATAGAAAGCGGAAACTGGTCATTGAAAAATGACCTGTTAGACATATTGATTGAGAAAATGTGGCCGAGTACAGACCATTTTTTGATTGAACTGAATTGCATGAAAAAGACGTATTGGGAAAAAACGAAGAAATAAGTGAGGAATAAAAACATTTTGTTGCGCAAAAAAATGATTCTGTTGTCCAAAAAAATCATTTTGGTGAGGAAAAAAATCATTCTGTTGCACAAAAAAAACATTTTTGAGAGAGAAAAAATGATTCTGTTGCGCAAAAAAATCATTCTGTTGTGCAAAAAAATCATTTTGGTGGGGAATAAAATCATTTTGTTGAAGGAAAAAATAATTCTGTTGTGCAATAAAATGATTTTAATCTGAGATATTTTAAATTCGAAAGATCAATAAACATAATAATAACTTTTAAAAACAAACAAAAATGGCAACACAATCTTATATCGAGTCGGAAGACGTAAAATTCAGCGAACAACTTATTAAATTCTATAGTCGATTAGGCGCTTATGCCAGTATTCTGGGTGTAACGAGTGCTGAAGAAACAATTGCGAAAAATGATGCCTTATTTTTTCAATACATTATTAATTGGATGGGCGTAAATCGCGACTTTTCGGCATCTTCAACTGCCTATAAAGACCTAGCGCGACATGGAAATGGTACAGAAGTAATGGGCGATGTGCCTACTACACCTGTTCCGGCAGTTCCTCCAACGTTGGTAGATGCTAATATTCAAAAACGTTTTTCGGATTTGGTGGGTCGTATTAAAAAATCACCAAATTATACCACTGCCATTGGTGACGATTTGGGTATCAATAAATCCGATTCGAGTTTTGTACCTAGCGATGGTAAACCTGATTTATCAGTAAAACTAGGAGATGGAGGTTTCCCACAAATAAAATTTACCTTGAGCCAATATGACGGAATTCAATTGTTAAAAGACAATGGAACAAGTGGTTTCACCTTGCTCAATGTTGTGCTTCATCCAACGTATGCTGATAAAAGCGGAATGCCTGGCCCTGGCAAAACGGCTATTTTTAGTTACAAAGCCATTTATTTGTACAAAGGAGAAGTGGTGGGCCAATGGAGCGATGTGGTGAGCATCACCGTAACAGGATAATTTTGGCAATTCGTTTTGCAGAGCCATTATTATTGGCTGAGAAGAAAAAAAGAAAAGGAAGTTTGAACTAAATTAATTTCTGAACTTCGGTAAACTCAGTGATGTGGAGGTTTTCCAAATCAACGTTTCGCAACAAATTCAATCCGGGTTTTTTTCCTTTTTCAATACTTCCTAATTTATTCAATCGCAAAAAGTCGGCACCATTTTTAGTTGCCATAAAAACGACGCAATTTTTCGCGATCAAATTCAATGCGATCAGAATCGTAAGAGTCGCTTGATGAGAGAAATTTCCACCATTTAGATTCTTTGGTTGAAACT
>CAIWDF010000278.1 GCA_903911435.1 uncultured Bacteroidota bacterium | reverse complement strand
TTCACCCAAACCATGGTTTCATTCAAGCAAACCATGGTTTCGTTCTCGTTCCGCATCTTTTCGTTCGCGTTCCGTATACTTTTTCCAATTTTGAAGTAAAATTATGGTGTATATTTGATGGATGAAAAAAATAGCCCTCCTTGTTTTTTGTTTTTCCCCCCGTTGGGCATAGTGTCCCGCTACGTCCGGCTTAACAAGGGGTCCCGCCTTTAAACTAAAAATAAAAGTCCAGAGGACTTGTTGTATATGACGTAGCGAGACGCTACGCCAAACTGTGTGTTTTTCTATGTGTATACTTGTCGATTACGAAGAGTGAGAAACTGCCTGCCCCTATTTGGTTGTTGGTTGTTAGTTGTTAGCTGGGCTTTACGAAATACGAATGGTAGGAATTTACGAATCACGGTTTAGTCCTGAAGCTTCGGAATAGTAATTGGTAGTTAGAATTTCTTCTTTGTGTCTTTCTGCCTTAGCGGTGTAAAGAACCGAAATTAAAGATTACAAAGAAATCATAATCAAGATGCCTTGAAGTATCATCGTACCATCGATAGCGGCTACAAAATAGTATTCGCTTCGATGGGTATTGCATTTTATTATTAAAATTAAAGTGAGGATGCTGGTGGTGAGTAGTGCTAAGAAAACCGAGAGGGCGATGGCATGGGTGATGAACTGACCGAAGAGAACGAGTGTGTAAAAAAGAATGAAAGCGGCTGCAATGGCTATCGTTTTGTGTTGGCCTATTAGCTGAGGAAGGGTGGAGGTGTTTTCGGCACAGTCGATGGCGAGGTCGCGAATGTCGAAAGGGATGCAGATGGACATCATGAATGAAAAGCGGAGTAAAACATGGATGACTAATTGCTGTGTGGTGATGGGATGGAAGAAGGAGGCTGTGCCAATGAGGATGGGTACTAGGGCTGTGGCGATGGTCCAGACGGTGGTGAGGGTGATGAGTTTGAAGATGGAAGATTTGCGGAGCGTGATGAAGGGTAGAAAATAAGCTAAGGAGAGGGCGAGCAAAGGTGAAAGGTAAAAGATGATGCGAACATCGACCGAAAAGAAACAAAGCAAGGTGCCTGTGAAACCAATAAGGGTAAGTGATTTGATGGTGGTTTGGTGGTTGGCAATCCAACGCCTGCGGATGGAACTTGTGGGCAAAGTGGAGGGTGGGCGATAGAAGATGCGCTGAAGGTTGTAGACAAAGAGGGTTGCAAAAAAACAAAGCGATGAATAGGGTAATAAGGATGAGGTGAAGCAGAGCTGATGGGCTGTGCTTTGTACCAAACAAAAAGCGCCAAAGGCTACATAGATGTTGCCAAAAAGAAGAAAGTCGACAAATCGTTTGAGCATTGGTAAGGAACGGAGTTCCTTATTTAATCAAGGTGTTGTGGTTGGGCTGAAGTACTGCCCAGAAGGTAGCTAAACCAGCAACAAGGCCAATGCCACCACCCAGCAATGATTTGGTTCTGCGTTTTCCGCGAGCGATGCGTTCGTAACCCATTACATAGGTATCGTGTTTGAGGTATTCGAGGTTAGACACGGTGGCATGGTCAATCTTCACTTGTGGTAAACCTGTGAGTGCGGTAAAAGCAAAAGGAGGAATAGGACAAAGGAAATGGCCTGTGGCACCAGAAGCAGCGCCAATAAGCACGTTGCACCAAAAAGAACCACGGGCTTTGAATCCTTTCTGAGCATCTTGTTCGCCTTTGATGTAATAACGCATTTCGTCAACTGTGAGGTCGTTTCCTTCAACCGAATCGAGCTTGTAATAAACGGTTTCGCTTTTACTATTTTTGATGGAGAAGATGCGTTCGTTTTCGATGGAAAGGTCTTTTCGTCCAGCTTTTGGGTTTTTGTAACTTACTTCGCCTTTGGTGGTGTCGGTAATGGAAGCAATGATGATATCGCCATTGACTAATAATAAGGTATCGAAAGTAGTTTGAGCCACCATGTTGTTAGAAACAAGTAGGGTGAAAACAAGAGCAAGTGCTGCGAATAAATTCTTCATAGTTAAATCTAAATTTTGCTCAAAGATAAGTATTAAAAAATATTCGGCACGAAATGGAGGATTTTAATTTCGAAGGAGAAAAGGATATGACTTTTGTCAGGTATTGGAATATGATTAATGATGTTGGACAGAGAAATGGAAATATATGCAACAAAACAAGGGTGATAAATGTTGTCCGTATCAATAATTATTATATTTGCGCTCCTTAAAAAATAAAAAAATAAATATGATTAGCACTGACAAATTTGTAAACCGCCACAACGGTCCACGCGAAAAAGATGTAAAAGAAATGCTCAAAAAAATAGGAGCAAATTCGGTTGATGAATTAATTGACCAAACTATACCAGCAGCTATTCGACTGAAGAAACCCTTGAACTTAGCCAAAGGGATGACAGAGTACAATTACCACAAACACTTGCGCACGATAGCTGCAAAAAATAATGTGTTCAAAACATATATTGGATTGGGATATTTCAACACGATAGTTCCACCCGTTGTTCAACGTAATATATTAGAGAATCCAGGTTGGTACACCGCCTATACTCCTTATCAGGCAGAGATTTCGCAAGGAAGGTTAGAAGCATTGCTTAATTTCCAAACCATGATTATGGACTTAACAGGAATGGAAATAGCAAATGCATCGTTGCTTGACGAAGCTACTGCAGCTGCTGAAGCAATGACAATGCTGCACAGCAATAGAAACAGAGAACAGATAAAAAATGGAGCAAACAAGTTTTTCGTATCAAACGAATGTTATCCACAAACCATTGACCTGTTAAAAACGCGTTCTACTCCGCTAGGAATAGAATTGATTATTGGCGATTTCAAAACGGTGAACTTTGATGCAAGTATCTATGGTTCGTTGATACAATATCCAACAGCTGATGGAAAAATTAATGACTATACGGATTATGTAAAGAAAGCAAAAGCGAATGGAACATCAGTGGCTGTGGCTGCTGATATTCTAAGTTTAGTGCTGTTGACACCTCCAGGCGAATGGGGTGCTGATGTGGTGGTAGGTAATTCGCAACGATTTGGAGTGCCGATGGGTTACGGTGGACCTCATGCAGCATTCTTTGCTTGCCGCGAAGAATACAAACGCATCATACCGGGAAGAATCATTGGTGTATCAATAGATGCACAAGGCAACCAAGCGTTGCGTATGGCTTTGCAAACTCGTGAACAACACATCCGCAGAGATAAAGCTACTTCGAATATTTGCACTGCACAAGCTTTGTTGGCCATCATGGCAAGTATGTATGCCGTGTATCATGGTCCAGCAGGAATAAAAGGAATAGCACAAGTGGTGCACCTTTCGGCAGTGACATTAGCCACTGAGTTGAAAAAACTAGGATATACCATCGAAAACGATTCGTATTTTGATACGATTAAAGTAGTACTTCCTACAGGTGTTACAGAGGAATTGATAAAGAAATCGGCACTTGCCGCTAGTATCAATTTTAGATATACATCGAATGCTGTATGTATCTCAATAGATCAAACCACAGACGAAGGAGATTTGAATGCTATCATTGCACTTTTTGCATCGCTTGTAAACAAGCCAGCAGGAAAGGTTACAGAAGAAAGCATTCACAATCAAAAAGCAGTATTAACCAACCGTACATCTGAAATATTAACTCATCCTGTATTTAATTCGTATCATTCCGAATCGGAAATGATGCGTTATATCAAACGATTAGAGAATAAAGATTTGTCGCTAACTCATTCGATGATTTCGTTGGGTTCGTGTACCATGAAATTAAATGCAGCTTCTGAATTGATGCCAATCACATGGCCAGAGTTTGCACATATGCACCCTTTTGTTCCAAGTGAACAAGCTGCAGGTTTCCTTGAAATAATAGATGAACTAGATAAATCGTTGAGCGAAATAACAGGCTTTGCAAAGATGAGTTTCCAACCGAATAGTGGTGCTCAAGGTGAGTACACTGGTCTATTGGTGATTCAGGCTTACCATCAATCGCGTGGTGATGCTCATCGCAATATTGCATTGATACCAACATCGGCACATGGAACCAATCCGGCATCAGCAGCAATGTGTGGAATGAAAATAGTATTGATAAAATGTGATGAAAAAGGAAATATTGATGTGAATGATGTTCGCGAAAAAGCAACACTTCACAAAGATAATTTATCTTGCCTCATGGTTACTTATCCAAGTACACATGGTGTTTACGAAGAAAGCATTATTGAAATCACCGACATTATTCATCAAAATGGAGGACAAGTTTACATGGATGGTGCAAATATGAATGCTCAAGTAGGATTAACAAGTCCTGGAAATATTGGAGCCGATGTTTGTCACTTAAATCTTCATAAAACATTTGCTATTCCTCACGGTGGTGGAGGTCCGGGAGTAGGACCAATAGGAGTTGCAAAACAATTAGTACCTTTTCTTCCATCGCACTCGGTAGTAAAAACAGGTGGTGCGCAAGGTATACATGCAGTGTCGGCAGCACCATTCGGTAGTGCATTGATTTTATTGATTTCCTATGGATATGTCAAAATGTTGGGAGGAGAAGGTTTAGCAGATGCAACACGCATCGCGATTTTGAATGCAAACTATATTAAAGAAACTTTGAATGGATATTATCCAACCTTATATAGTGGCAAGAATGGTCGTTGTGCACACGAAATGATACTAGATTGCGTTGCTT
The DNA here is from genome assembly GCA_903911435.1 of uncultured Bacteroidota bacterium. Taxonomy (GTDB): domain Bacteria; phylum Bacteroidota; class Bacteroidia; order 2-12-FULL-35-15; family 2-12-FULL-35-15; genus 2-12-FULL-35-15. Next base: position 28,299 of record CAIWDF010000278.1, on the reverse strand, counting down.
TTAAACGCGAAGGTGGTGTAGAAGTAGGCGATATTGCAAAACGATTGATGGACTACGGATACCATGCACCAACAGTTTCGTTCCCGGTGCATGATACCTTGATGATTGAGCCTACGGAAAGTGAATCGAAAGAAGAATTGGATCGTTTCTGTTCGGCTATGATTTCAATAAAAAATGAAATAGATGAAATAATAGGTGGGAAACAAGACCGTGAGGATAACGTATTGAAAAATGCCCCTCATACTGCAAAGGCAGTAATAGCAGACGATTGGAGCCATAAGTATTCGAGGGAAAAAGCTGTTTATCCTTTGAAATGGGTGAAAGAGGCAAAATTCTGGCCGAGTGTTGCTCGAATAGACAATGCACATGGCGACAGGAATTTGATTTGTTCTTGCCCTCCAATGGAGCATTACGCTTAGAAATAGTTTTGTTAAATTAGAACAAAAGAGATGGTTTGGCTTATAATTATTGCCGTTAAACGAAAACAAATAAAATAACTCAGTAATAATTTGTTTTTATCATTGGGTTAATATAGTTTTGCTCCTCGAAAAAATTAAAAACAGAATACAATAATTAATTAATAAACAAAAAAAACAAAAACAAATGAAAAAAATTTACACTTTAATTACCGCAGTTGTAATGATTAGTGCTGTTTCGTATGGTCAACAAAGATCAGTGAACAATGCTTCATCACACAAACTAACTAACCCAAAATTAAAAACAAATGCTAACCACACCTTCAGAGCAACTCCTAATGCAGGAAGAACATTCTCTGGATGGTTGAACTACGCTTTACAATTGGATGATGCAACAAACGGACTTACGCCAGGAGCAGCAGCAGGGGATTTTATGTTAATTTTCCCTGACACTGCAATTATCTTAGGTCAGTATACTGATGGAACTACAGCTTATCCTCAGTTTATGAAAGCAGGAACCATGCTTGATCCTAAAAACATGCCTTATCAAGGTATTGCAGCAACTGACAATTATTCATTGGATTCACTAAGTATTGGTTACGCCTATTTAAGGAGTTTATCTTCTTCAGTTGTTGATACCTTAGTAATCAACATAATTAAAGGAGACAATGCTTTAGCTTATGATATGACAACAGAAAGTTACCAAGACATCGAATACGACCAACCAACAAATTCAGTAAAGTCAACTAACATTTTGCATACATATACTTATTTGCTTAACGAATCAGATTCAACAAGTTTTGTAAATGAAATTTTACTAGCAACCACAGGGATTCCAGCGCAAGCCGCAGGTTCAAGAATTGGAGCTGTTGTTAGTTTCAAACCAGGATACTCTTATTCTGTAACAGATTCAATGAATGCTAAAAATGCATTCTACATTTTCTCTTTCGAGCAAAATGGTGCATCAACTGACCCAACCTACTATGGTACACTTGCTGACTATACTTCAGACATGAACTGTTCTTACGCATTACCTTCAAGTGTTAGATATGGAACTAACGCTAACGGATGGAATGGATATTTTATTCCAACTTGGGCTTGGACAACTCCATATGCTGATGAACACCACATCATTTCTTTCAAAATAAGTAACCCTCCTGCAGGAGTTGCTGAATTTGAAAACGGAGCAAAATTGGAACAAAATATTCCTAATCCGTTCAGCAATAACACTGAAATCCGTTACCAATTAGAGAAATCAGCTACAGTAGCATTGTCAGTATATGACGTTACAGGAAAGAAAGTTCTTTCAGTTAACAGTGGCGAGCAAACTACAGGTTCTCATTCAATAAATATCAATTCTGCTAATTTATCAGAAGGAATTTATTACTATTCATTAACAGTTGGAACTAATGTAACAGCTTGTAAAAAAATGGTTGTTATTAAGTAATAACCGATATCTTTTAATTATGAAAACCCTCACCATTTTTTTGGTGAGGGTTTTTTATTTTGATATATTTTGATTTTATTTCAAAAATATTTCCTACTTTTATCAAACAATTTTAAAGATTACTAACTAAAAAATAACAAAATGAAAAAAACATTACTTTTTTTAGGGTTGATGGCAGCCGTATCTGTACAGGCACAACAGACATTTCAACCGATGCAAAATTCAAACTCTTGGAAACAAGAACCTACTCATCATTTTAAATTTGACGCCAATAAGTTCAAGGCTAATAAAGGAGGAAATGCTGCCAGATCACAAACTCAGTTTTGGTTAAACTATGGAACAAGTATTGACTCTTTGAATAGCACTTCCTCTTCAGTATTGCATTCGAATTACCTTTTCCCAGATTCACTTTGTTATGGCGATTTCGGAGGAACTAATGCAGGAATATGGATTCACCATGTTGCGGATGTATTGGATGTTAAATCAACCGTATTCAACATCATCGATGGTGTAACTTGGGGTGTAAGTGATGCTTACAGCGTTGACTCATTATCCATGATTTATGCTTACACTAGAAATGATATAGATCCAAACGTTGTGGATACATTGATAGTTACAATGTTTACCAATACCCCTACTACTAATATGGGAACCTATTATTTCACGGGAGAATCGGCAAATTATGGTAGCGATACTGTTTGTTTCAAAGCGTTAGGTTATAAACAAACAACAAACACAATTGGAAACACCACATTGACTTCAACTGGAAAAAGAATTATAAAAATTCCACTTACTATTGCAGATACCGCAGGTACTTTCTTCTCAGAAAAAATGATGGAAATCCCTGGTTCATATAATGTAGGTGCTGGTAAGTTATTGGCAACAGATATTCAATTCAAACCTGGATATAGTTATGCTTTGGGTGACTTAATAGATTCACAACATAATGCATTCTACTTTACCTCATACGAAGAATTAGGTGCTGGAACCTTCCCAACTTATTTCGGTTGCAATATGGGTTCGGCTGCATGTGATTACAACTGTTCTCATATTCTTCCTCAAGATGTGAGATACAATACCGCTGGAACGTGGAACGGATTCTATATTCCTTCTTATGCTTACACAGCACCGTTTGCATATGAGCATCATTTGATTTCTTACAAAGTAACTAACCCTCCATTAGCTATTAACGAAATAACAAATAACAATTTTGCATTATTTCAAAATCAACCAAATCCTTTCACCAATCAAACTACAATAGGTTATCAATTGAAGAAAACTGCTTCTGAAGTCGCAGTTCAAATCTATGATATCCGTGGTGTGAAAATGTATGAGAAAACAGAAAAGAACGTAAAGCCAGGAAACTATTCAGTAAATGTGAATGATGTTAACTTTGCTTCAGGTGTTTATTTCTGCACTTTGACAGTAGACGGAGAGAAAATTACAAATAAAATGGTGAAACAATAAAATTCAGTTGTATCATAAAACAAAAAAGCTTCTGGAAAATTCCAGAAGCTTTTTTGTTTAACGAACTTTCGTTAAAATTTTGTTTTGAGGTCTTTCATAAATTTGGTAGCGTATACAAAATCACAAACTTCTTTATTGTCGGTTTTAAGAATCTCTTGTTTACTACCTTCCCACCATTTCTCTCCTTTGTAAATAAACATAATATTATCGCCAATTTCGATCACTGAGTTCATATCGTGTGTAATAACTATGGTAGTAATATTGTATTCTTCCGTAATCTCCTTAATCAAATTATCAATCACGATAGATGTTTTTGGGTCTAGTCCAGAGTTTGGTTCATCGCAGAACAGATACTTAGGTTGAACAGCAATAGCTCTTGCAATCGCTACTCTCTTTTTCATACCTCCACTTAATTCGGATGGATATAAGTTATTAGCATTTTCAAGATTCACTCTTTGTAAACAAAAATTTGCTCTATCCCTTTTTTCGGCTTCACTAAGGTCAGTGAACATGGAGATTGGGAAGACAACATTCTCCTCTACTGTTTTGGAATCGAAAAGCGCACCACCTTGAAAAAGCATGCCAATTTCTTTTCGTATTTCTTTTTTACCATGAAAATCTAATTGATAAAAATTGCGCTCATTAAACAAAACTTCACCACTGTCAATCTCGTTTAATCCAACCATGCATTTGAGTAATGTAGTTTTACCTGAACCGCTTTCACCAATAATCATATTGGTTTTGCCTGATTCGAATTCAAATGAAATATTCTGAATTACACTCCTTCCTGAAAAAGATTTTGATATGTTTCTAATGTGAATCAATATAAAAGAAGTTGAGTTAATATTAAGTCGAAAGCAAGTATAAGCACACTACTATACACCACACCTTTTGTACTGGATCGGCCGACTTCCAATGCTCCTCCTTTGGTATAGTATCCATGATAAGCAGGCACAGATGCTATGATAAAAGCAAATACTCCAGATTTAATTAAAGCATACACCACATTGTAAGGTCTGAAATCATGAGTAATTCCATATATATATTCATAATTTGTAACCACTCCTGCCATCACTCCAAAGATGAAGCCTCCGAGTACTCCAAGAAACATCGAGAAAATAATTAAAATAGGATTGAACAATACTGACGCAACAATCTTAGGAAATATTAAATATCCTGAAGAATTAATACCCATAATTTCTAAAGCGTCTATTTGTTCTGTTACACGCATTGTTCCAATTTCAGAAGCAATGCTTGAACCTACTTTGCCTGCCAAGATTAAACTTACTATAGCTGGAGAAAATTCTAAAATCATTGAGTCGCGAACGGTAACACCAACTGCATAGAGTGGAACCAAAGGGTTTTCGAAATTGAAAGCTGACTGAATTGTAATTACGGCTCCCATAAATACTGAGATAATAGCTACAATTCCAAGGGAACCAACACCAAGAATATTCATCTCTTCGAAAATACGATCGATGTATATTGAGACTTTTTCCGGTTTAGCAAATGCCCTTTTAACAAGAATAAAATAGCGACCGAAGTGAAATAAGATGTTCATTGACCTCTAAAAATTTGGTTAAAAATAAGAATAATTGATTAGAAAATAGGTGTTTTGTTTTTCATATCTTTGTCGTCCATTAATTATGGTTATGAAAAACAATTCAAAACAGATACTAAAATTTGCAACCGCATTTTTGATTACGGTCATAATGTTTAGCTGTGCAACACATAAAAAAGAAAAGTGTAATACTTGCCCAAAATGGAGTAAGGTTGATAATAATAGCCTACAAACCAAGCATAAAGTATAAACCAACCTGCCCATTTGATTTATAGAATTAAATATATCATTTTTGAGGGGTAAATTATTTAAAAGCTGTCTAAATAAGACGTACTTTTGTACAATTAATGAAACAAAAAAAAATCTTGAAAAAGTTATCTCAATTAGAAATTGGTCAAAGCGCTATCATCGATTCGTTTACAGATAAGGAAATGTCGTTGAAACTTCTAGAGATGGGTTGTACTCCTGGTGAAATTGTTACCCTTGACCGTATTGCTCCAATGGGCGATCCAATAGCCATCAATATTTCTGGTTACCTATTAAGTTTACGAAAAGAAGAAGCGTCTACCGTGATGGTTTCTTTGATTAATAAAAATTAATTTTCTTCCTGAGTGGAATCGAATCAATCATTCGTAAACTTTTCTGAACATTCATCATTAAAAATTGCACTCGTTGGAAATCCCAATAGTGGAAAATCAACATTATTTAATGCGCTTACGGGACTACATCAAAAAACAGGAAATTTCCCTGGTGTTACGGTTGATAAAAAGTCAGGAATCGTTAAACTAAGTCCTACCGTTACTGGAGAATTTGTTGATTTACCTGGAACTTATAGCTTATATCCAAAATCGTTGGATGAGAGTGTTACATTTGAAGTGCTTTGTAACCCAAACAATGAAGACCATCCAGATATTACTGTCATTGTTGCGGATGCCAGTAATTTGAAAAGAAATTTATTTCTTGTTTCTCAAATTTTAGATCTTAAGATTCCGGTAATTTTTGCATTGAACATGATTGACCTTGTTGAAAAGGAAGGGGATGTAATCGATTGTGTGCGACTTTCAGAACGATTGGGCGTGAAAGTGATTGCAGTGAGTGCTCGGAGGAAAGAAGGAATTGAAGAAATCAAAGAAGCCTTGCTTCAACCTTTGCCTGTGCCACAATACGAGTTTATTGATTTGAGGAAAATCGCAGGAGACGTAATAGATAAGATACGTTCGATGATTCATTTGAATAGTGACTTTGCTGCTTTCCAATCCATCAGCAATGTTCAAGAGATTCACTATTTTGATAATAAGCCTGAGAAGAAAGCAAAATTCGAAGCGATTATTAAATCATCAAAATTAGATATCAATAAACTTCAAACGCATGAAAGCGTAGAACGCTACAAGGTTATTAATCGGATTGCTGAAGAATGTGTGACACACAAGACTGCGATTAAAACAGAATCGTTTACTCATAAACTTGATGGATTGTTAACTCATCGCATATATGGTTATGCTATTTTTCTAGTTATCCTTTTCTTCATTTTCCAAACCATCTTTTTCCTTGCTAAGTTCCCAATGGAATGGATTGAAAGTCTTTTTGTATTTGTCAGCCAATGGACCACTAGCATCTTGCCAGCAGGAGAAGTTACCAATTTGGTGGTGAATGGAATTTTGGCTGGGCTAAGTGGAGTGGTTGTTTTTATACCTCAGATTGCGTTGCTGTTTGCTTTCATAGCTATACTTGAAGATACCGGTTACATGGCTCGTGTAAGTTTTATCATGGATAAAATGATGCGAAGATTCGGATTAAATGGAAGATCGGTAATTCCTCTGGTAAGTGGTGTAGCATGTGCTGTGCCTGCTATTATGAGTACAAGAACAATAAGTAGTTGGAAAGAAAGAATTATAACTATTATGGTTACTCCATTAATGAGTTGTTCGGCAAGGCTTCCTGTTTACACCTTATTAATTTCTTTAGTAGTTCCTCCTAGCAAAACGGAAGGGTTCTTCAATTATCAAGGGTTGATATTGATGGGTCTTTATCTCATCGGTTTTATCGCTGCCATAACTGCTGCTTTTGTTTTCAAAATTATTTTGAAGGCAAAAGAAAAAAGTTATTTCATTATGGAACTCCCTGTATACAGAAGCCCTCAATGGCGAACAGTAGGAAGGGTGATGTTTGAGAAGGTTAAAGTTTTTTTATTTGACGCAGGTAAAATTATTGTTGCTATATCAATTATATTATGGTTTCTTTCTTCACACGCACCTGGTGATCGTATGAAGCAAATTGAAAATAAATACACATCTACGGAACTTACCTCTACGTATTCTCCAGCTGAACTTAATGTAAAACTCTCTGCTGAAAAGTTAGAATCTTCTTACGCAGGAATGCTTGGGAAAGCTCTTGAACCAGCTATTGCTCCTCTCGGATTTGATTGGAAAATAGGAATTGCATTGGTTACTTCGTTTGCCGCACGCGAAGTTTTTGTTGGAACTATGGCAACAATTTATAGTGCCGATAGCAAAGACAATTCGCGAACGGTGAGAGATAAAATGATGACTGAACTGAACTCACAAACGAATCTTCCAACTTTTAGTTTTGCTGTTAGTTTTTCATTGCTTATCTTCTATGCTTTTGCAATGCAATGTATGAGTACGCTTGCAGTGGTTTATCGTGAAACAAAAAGTTGGAAATGGCCTTTGATACAATTTCTTTTCATGGGTACTTTGGCTTATGTTTCTGCTTTTGTAGTTTTTCACATCCTGAAATAATTAGTTTGCAATCTTCCATTTGATAGCATGAATCAATTAGAACGCAATCAATCCATCCTGTTTAAATACATACCTGAAAAGGCAGTTGAAACGATTGCTGAATGGATTTATGTGTACGACTTCAAACTAAAAATAAAGAAAAGTAGAAGTACCAAGTATGGCGATTACCGGCCTCCTGCCAAAGGAACCAATCATCTAATTACAGTAAACTATGATATGAATAAGTATGCGTTTCTGATTACTCTTGTTCATGAAATAGCTCATCTCACAAATTACAATAAGCATAAGAACAGCGTAAAACCTCATGGTGAAGAGTGGAAACTACATTTTAAATTATTGATGAATCGTTTTCTAAATCCCGAAATATTTCCTGATGATATTATTCTTGCTTTGCGAAAATACATGAACAATCCTGCAGCTTCAAGTTGTTCCGACACTAATTTACTTCGTGTTTTGAAAAAGTATAACGAAAATGAAAACGACCTCGTGTTGCTTGAAGATGTTCCAATTGGAAAACAATTTACTTACAACGATACTCGCCAATTTATAAGAGGAGAACAAGTGAGAAAGCGAATTAAGTGCAAAGAAGTAGGAAGCCAAAAGGTGTATTTATTTAACCCCATCACAGAAGTAGCCAAAGTGGAATAAATGGAAAAGCATAATGACTTTTTTCAAGATGTATTTGATGTAGTTCGTCTTATTCCGAAGGGACGAGTTACAAGCTATGGTGCTATTGCCAACTACTTAGGCGCAGTTCGTTCGTCTCGAATGGTGGGATGGGCAATGAATGCATCACATGCTCAAAAGAAAAAAGTACCGGCTCATCGTGTGGTGAATAGAATAGGAATGTTGACCGGGAAACACCACTTTACCAACCCTTTTCAAATGCAAGAGCTACTGGAGAAGGAAGGTGTAAAAGTAAAGAACGATATGGTGTTGGATTTCGACAAACATTTTTGGGATCCATCGAAAGAACTGTCCTTAACCTAACCTGCTCTCTTCTCTATTTCAAAAGCTCTATGGCTTTTTTCAGCACATTATCTTGCTCTTGTAAGATAGGATAATAACCATCGTTATTCCAAATGGTACGAGCTATCAAGGCTTTAATTTCGTTTTTAAGTATTGCTTTAGATGTTTTTATTTGTTGCTCGTTTCGTTTGATTTTATTCTTAGTAGCATATTCAATAAACTCATTTAGTAATTCATCACTTACTTCAAAAGAAGAACTATACTGAGCAGGCGAAGCATATGCGCTTAGCTTTGCACGGTTTTTATCAGCATAATCAAAAGAGAAATCGTTGAGTATGCCTGAGTACAATACTTCGCCTAGATAATGCGAATTGCCTGCAGTGTCGAGTGGCACAAATACATCAGGGGTGATACCACCACCACCATGTACTATTTTACCTCCAGGTGTTCGGTATTTTATGGTATCTGTAACCTTCATGCTATCTGCATGTTCGAGCTCACCTGAAGAATAACGTTTGTATTCTTCTTCGTAATAAGCATCCAAACCTTTTGCATATGATTTCTGAATACATCTTCCGGTAGGTGTATAATACCTTGCGATAGTAAGTCGGATGGCTGAACCATCAGAAAATTCACTTTGTTCTTGAACCAGACCTTTACCAAACGAACGTCTTCCAACTATGGTAGCTCTATCATTATCTTGCAAAGCTCCCGAAAGAATTTCGCTAGCCGAAGCAGAACCATCATCAATCAATACAATGAGTTTGCCATTTTCGAAATCGCCTGCCGAAGTGGCTTTATAATCTTTGCGAGGACGTGCTCTACCTAAGGTATACACTATTTCTTTTCCATCGCTCAAAAACTCATCGGCCAAACTAACAGCTGTATTCAAGTAACCACCGCCATTTCCGCGCAAATCAATTATCAATTGTTGCATTCCTTTTGATTGAAGTTTTTTGAAAGCTTCGGTGTATTCTTTAAAGGTGCTTTCTGCAAAACGAGCTATTTTTATGTATCCTGTTTTTGGATTCACCATGTACGATGCATCGATACTATATATCGGAATGATGCCACGGGTAATGGTAAAATTAAGCAATTGCGACTTGCCTCTACGAAGCATACTCACCTTTACTTTGGTTCCTCCTTTACCCTTGAGTTTAGTCATCACATCTTTATTTTTTATTTTTATTCCAGCCACTTTTTTTCCATCAACTAGAACAATTTTATCGCCAGCTTTCACACCTACTTTTTCGGAAGGCCCACCCGGAATGGCCGCTACTACACATACTGTATCGTTTACAATATTGAACTCAATACCTATTCCTTCGAAATTGCCTTGCAATGGAGCATTTGTTTCAGCTAGTTCATCAGCACTGATGTATGCTGAATGGGGGTCGAGATTTTGAAGCAAGGATACAATGGTTTTATCCATTAGCTTGTTAGGTTTTATTGTATCTACATATTGTTCGGCAACAAATTTTAATATCTCATCTATTTTACTCGAACCACCTACTGCTTCGGCATCAATGCTTCCTTCCTTTCGGTTGAGATGAAATGTGCTGCCTATAAAAATGCCAAGTATTAAAAGCAAAGCAAATACAATAGGGAGATAAACATAAAACTTTGGTCGATTCATATTATTGGATGTTCAATTTAGATTTTAAAAGTGGTCAAAGGTAATGTATTAATAAATATTATTTGGACAGAAAGCTAAAGGAGTATCAAGTTTGATGAATAAAGCCCCACAGTTATTAACAAAAGCCCATTGTATCAGCACTTTTTGATGTTTATAAACTCTAGGTTTGGGGTAGATTAACTTCATGCTTTAAGGTTAATTTTGTAGTGTATAAATTTTACAAAAATCAGAATTAAATGAAAAAGAAAACCTTTCCGCTATCCGCCTTATTCATCACATTGGCGCTAACATCTTGTGTTCCTCAAAAGCTTTTGGAAAACGAACAAGAAAAACGTAAGAGTTGCGAGGCCGAATTGGCAACCTTAAAAACAACTGCTCAAGACTGTGATTCGAAATTAGCTGAAGCGAACAAACAACTTGCCGAAAATCAGCGTGACTTGATGAACTTGAAAAAAGATACTGCCATGCTTGGCGTGAGTTATCGGACCACTAGTTCGAAATATGATAAACTCAATCAAATAAATGATCAGTTGTTGGATAAATACAATCGTTTGTTAGAGGGCAATTTGAAAGACACCAAAAAAATATCTACTGAATTGCAAACTACTCAAGAACAACTTTTGAAAAAGCAAGATGACCTTAAACTACTCGAGGCTCAACTCAACAATCAGAAAACACAATTGGATGCTTTGAGTGAAGAATTGAAAAAACGTGAAGCTCGTGTGGCCGAACTCGAAAACATACTCAAAAGAAAAGATGATGCTACCAATGAATTGAAGAAAAAACTTTCGGAAGCTTTGTATAATTTCGAAGGGAAAGGACTTACTGTGACACAAAAGAATGGTAAAGTATACGTGTCGATGGAGGAGAGTTTATTGTTTGCTTCGGGCAGCATAAAGGTGGAAGACAAAGGACAAGAGGCTTTGGTAAAGGTGGCGAAGGTATTGGAACAAAATAAAGACATCAATGTGTTGATTGAAGGGCATACGGATGATGTACCCATGTCGGGCAAATTGGAAATAAAAGACAATTGGGATTTATCAGTGTTGCGAGCTACTTCAATAGTAAAGATAATGACTAAGAATTCGGGCATCGACCCAAAGAAATTAACTGCTGCTGGATGTGCCGAGTACTTCCCTATCGACCCAGCTAAAACAGCTGAAGCAAGAAAGAAAAACAGGAGAACTGAAATTATATTGACTCCTAAGTTAGATGAACTTTTTAAAGTATTAGAAACAAAATAAAACACACGATACATTTCGTGTATGTATCTATTTTCAAAAGGTTCGTTATTATTATGAATTAATTTGTTGCTCCAAAGCTCTCGTTTCTCCCATGGTTTAGGTACCGAAGCGAGGGCTGAGGTAGTGCAATCACAAACATTAAGAATGAAAAACACACTTCTCTCTTTTATTTTCACACTACTTGCGAGTATTGGCATAGCTCAACCTCTGGTTGAGTATTGGGATGCAGATCAAACTAAAAAGAAAAGCGAACAACAAGTAAAAAATGGAATGCAGGATGGAAAATTTACTGCATGGTACGAAAATGGTGACATTGCCAAAGAAGGCAATTATGTAATGGGCAAAGAAAATGGAAAGTTCCTTACGTATTATCCAAAGAAAAAAATAAAGATTGAAGAAAACTATTCGATAGGGAAGAAAAATGGAGCATGGAAATACTGGTATATCAACGGAAACAAAGCTCAGGAAACATATTTCAAAGAAGATAAATGCGACAGCACATGGTTGGGATGGTACGAGAACGGAAAACCAAAAAGTGTGGAGATTTTTAAACTCGGAAAGAAAGAAGGAAAATGGATTTACTATCATAAAGACGGAACCAAAGAAAGCGAAGGCAACTTTGTAAACGATAATGCCGAAGGTGCTTACCATGGCTGGTATAGCAATGGAACTCTGCAAACAGAAGGACAATATAAGGAAGGAAAAAAACAAGGTACGTGGAAAGAATACTTTGCCAATGGAAAACCGAAACAAGAATTGGTTTACGACAAAGACGAATCGCTGCTGATGAACCAATGGCTGAACACTGGTGTGCAAATAATAAAAGACGGCAATGGAAAAATGTCGACTGTGTATAACAATGGAAAGAAAAAGAGTGAGGGCGAATACAAAGGAGGACGCATGGAAGGCGAATGGATGTTCTACACTGCTACTGGCGAAAAAGATTTTAAGGTAACTTATGCCAAAGGCAAAAAACAAGGCACTTGTACCAACTGGTTTAAATCGGGTAAGGTAAAAAGCGAAGGTACTTATGCCAATGATAAGAAAAATGGATATTGGAAATGGTACAATGAGCAAGGAAAGACAGAGATGGAAGGTAATTTGACGGATGAAATTCGCACAGGCAAATGGACCTATTGGTTTGCTTCGGGAGTTAAGGAATCGGAAGGAAACTATAAGAACGACTTGCAGGATAGTACTTGGACTTTTAATTACAAAGATGGTTCGAAATGGAAACTCGGAAACTATACCAATGGTAAGAAAGACGGCACCTGGACTACTTGGTACGAAAACGGGCAGAAGTTGAACGAAGGTAAATTTGTGAGCGGAGAAGAAGAAGGTACTTGGCTGTCGTGGTACGATGATGGGGTGTTGAAAGATGAAGGTAATTTTAAAGCTGGAAAGATGAATGGAAGTTGGAAAGGGTTTTTGCCAAACAAAAATCCTATTTACGAAGGGTTTTATAAAGATGATTTTAAAGATGGAAAATGGAAATTGTATTTCGAAAACGGGAAATTAAAACAAGAAGGCGAATACAAACAAAGCAAGCGAAACGGCCACTGGGTGGAGTATACACCACATAGTTTTAAAGACAACGAAGGCGAGTACAAGGATGATAAACAAAATGGGTTGTGGACGTATTATTACGAAACAGGGGTGAAAGCAATGGAACAATCGTTTCGCGAAAGCCTGTTGAGTGGCGACTGTAAGAGCTGGTACGAGGACGCAAAACTAAAAAGTACTACTTCTTATATGTTGATGAAAGGCAAGAGTGGAAGGCTCGACTCGCAACCAAACGGAAAGTGGACCTATTATGATAAGAATGGCAACATCATGATGGAAACTACGTATAAAAACGGAGTGAAAATAAAATAAACCGGCTCGGTTTATCGTTCTGCAACGTGCGCTTTGGTTGTTTTATTTCAACCTTATTGGTATCCACACTTCTTCCTCCGAATCGGGATGATTGTTTTTATATTTTTCGCCTAGTAGTTCGAAATGAGCTCGGTTGTCGACCTCGTAAACAGACGAAGGTAGCCATGTAGCAAATATATAATTGAAGGTAGCTGCCGCCTTGCTTGCTTCTCCGCGGTGAATAAACACGGCATACAATCCTTCTTTTAATGTATATGCCTTTAGGTGCTCGGGTTGGTTATCAAAACTACTTACTTCCACAGCAGCCCATTTCACAAACTCGCGTTGTGGACTGAACTGGTCGAAACTAAAATCATACTCTTGCAACGAATACAAAACAGTGCCCACCTGATGGTTTATTTGATGGCGCTTAGGCATAAAACCACTCCAAAGCTCGTATGTTTTGTCGTTTGCAAACGAAGTAAGGAGGCAATTTCCTATTAATTTTCGTTCGTTGATGCGTTCTATTCGTGGTTCCAAATGATAATGGTGAAGTTGATTGACAAAACTAACGAATTAATTCAACACCTTTAGGAGCAAAAACTTCAAAAGCTGTTCTTTTTGTCCGAAACCTTAGTCCTTTTTCATGAAACCTTACTCCTTTAAATCCAGAGTTCGGTAAGTTTTCGCTAAAGTTCCCTAAGTTTTCATCAAACCTTGGAACATTTTGCTTAAAGTTCGGAACATTTATGCTAAAGTTCCGAAGATTGAATCGATTGTTCGGAAGAATGAACCAAATGTTCGGAAGAATGAACTAAAAGTTCCGAAGAATGCGCAAAACATTGGGAACTTTCTCAAAAAGTTAGGGAACTTTGGACAAAAAGGAGGGAACTTTGATGAAAAGTTAGGGAACTTTGGAAAATAAGTTTTAAGGTTTGGCCAAAAAGTAGGAAGGTTTCAAGAAAAAGCAGGAATGTTTTACAAAATCATAAACTGAAATTGGAATTTATTAATAATGTATCTTTGGAGGATGAAAAAAATAATGTCGATTGGTATCATGCTTTGTTTTGTTTTTCAGGCAAAAGCACAAAAGCTCAATAGCATTGCTATAACAGCCGGTGCAACTGCTGCCAATCAGAAATTCTTTTTGATTGACCCACCTGATATTTCACGAAAAAAATATGTGTTCGGATTCAATGCTTCCATTTTTGGTGAGTTTTTTACACGCGATTACGTTCGGTGGGTTACCGAAATTCAATACAATCAAAAAGGTTCGGTTGACCAACAACCCGAAGGCAACTACCCAAATCAAATTCAATATTTAAGTTGGAACAATTACCTAAAACTGCGTTACGAAATGTTCAGCATCATTCCTTATGTGCTCCTAGGGCCTCGGTTAGAGTATAATCTTGTTCAAGGCGTTTCGTCACCTGCTGTGGTTGGCAATTTTTTGCCATTGCATGTAAGTGCAGCGGTAGGTGGTGGTGTAGAGTTTGTAAATTATTTTAATATCAAATTCTTTGTCGAAGGATTTTACAATCCTGATGTGATGCCAGCTTATGTATCTCCCGAATTACATGTATTCAATAAAGATTTTGAATTACGTGTTGGGCTAAAATATGAATTCGCTTCGCGAAAAGAAAGTTGCAACACACCTACTTATGTAGAGTAACTATTATTTGGTCAACACAGCCCTCACGGTATCGTAACTTGAGCCGGCAGTTCGCACCAAATAAGTCATATCAATCCTACTGGAGTTCGAAAGAGTACCTGTTCCCGAAACGATATTTCCTTCTATTGTTTGAGTTGGAATGGTAAAATTATTACCGTTAAAAGTTGCTCCAACACGGGTGTGGTATCCATACAAATATTTAAACATAATATAAGATGCATTCGAAGAATCAATAATATTCACATAATAAGTACTCGGACCAAAGTCCGAACTATTTTCTTGTATGTACCAATTGGCAAGAAACCTAGCGCGCGGGTCGGTAGATGAAGGGTTTGCAGCAGGGTCTTCGGTTTTCGAACAAGATGCTAAAAACAAAGTTGCAAATAAAACGAATGCCGATGCAAATAAGAATATTTTTTTCATTTCATTTTGGTTTAATAAGGTTGCAAAATTAATTATTAATTTATAACCTTACCAATCATCTTGCCATATTATAAAAGAAGTTGCAGTCCATCCTAATTGCCCTTTATGTCGGAAATGAAATTTGACAAGAGAATAGTTGCTCTGAGAAGTATTTATTTGTGCGTAACTAAATTTCCTTACCTTTGGCACGAATTAACTAATTAATAACTAATGACAAATCAAATGAAAAGAGCACTATTAGTATTAACAGTTTCAGTTTTTATTTTCGGGGTTACAAATAAAACCAATGCACAATCCAAATTCTCCTACGGAGCGAAGTTGGGACTGAATTACGAGATACTTACCACTAAATATGTTTCAAATAAGCCAAGCACGACCGACCCTAACCCAAAAGGATTGGGTTTCCATTTAGGTGGTTATGCCAATTATAATTTTACAGACAAGCTGGGAGCACGCGCTGAATTGCTGTTTAACTATTATGCAACTAAAACTTCTTCCACAGAAACAAATGATTATCCTACAGAATCGACAGTTTCAAAAAGTGATGATAAAACTCGTTTCTCTTATATCTCAATTCCTCTATTAGTAAACTTTTCGGCTGCCAAAAACATCTCATTTCAGTCAGGATTCCAAGTTGGTTTTTTAGCTGGATTTAAACATACATACACAGGCACCACAACTACGACATATAAAGCTACATCTTTTTCTGCTGCCAGCACAGAAACACATTCCTATGGAGGAACATCAACTAATAAAACCAGTTTAAATGTTATCGATGCAGCTTTTGCTATTGGAGGAATTTATGAAATGGATAATGGTTTAAACTTTGGATTGCGATACAACAGAAGTTTAAACTCCCTCAATACGCAATTAAAAAGTTTCTTTAAAGAACACTGGAATGTTATTCAAATTTCAGTAGGGTATAAAATTGGAGGAAAAAAGTAAACAGTGCTGAAATAAGATATTGTTTATGCAGCAAAAAAGAGGATGCCCAAATCGGGCATCCTCTTTTTTTGTGTTGATAATCTAACTAAAACAAACCTTCCAATAAATCGTTATCCACCAGATTGGGCAATGTAACTTTTAATTCAGGACTTCTTTTCATTTCGCGTTTTATAGCAAACATCGCTTCATCATTTCTGGCCCAGCTTCTGCGAGCTATACCATTGTTCACATCCCAAAACAACATCGACTTTAATCTTCTGTCGCTATCCGCGCTTCCATCTAAAACCATACCAAAGCCCCCATTGATTACTTCTCCCCAACCTACACCTCCTCCATTGTGCAACGAAATCCAGGTAGCACCTCTGAACCCATCGCCAACAAAATTCTGAACGGCCATATCAGCCGTAAAGCTCGAACCATCATAAATATTAGATGTTTCGCGATAAGGAGAATCCGTACCCGAAACATCATGATGGTCGCGACCTAAAACCACCGGTGCCGAAATTCGTCCGTCTTTTATGGCCTTGTTAAATGCTTCAGCTATTTTTATCCGGCCTTCTGCATCGGCATATAATATGCGTGCTTGCGAACCTACCACCATTTTATTTTCTTGTGCAGCTTTTATCCAGCGGATGTTATCATCCAGTTGTTGTTTTATTTCTTCGGGTGCAGTTTTATAAATTTCTTCCAAAACCTCAGCAGCTATCTTATCGGTAGTTGCCAAATCATTTGCATCGCACGAAGAACACACCCAACGGAAAGGCCCGAAACCATAATCGAAACACATAGGGCCCAAAATATCCTGAACGTATGATGGATATTTAAATGTACCATCCGGTTTCATCACCGAAGCTCCCGCACGCGATGCCTCTAGTAAGAAAGCATTTCCATAATCGAAGAAATACATTCCGTTTTCAGTTAATCGGTTTACAGCATTGGCATGTCGCACCAATGTCTTTTTCACTTCCAGTTTAAATTGCTCCGGATTTTCCGACATCATAGCCTTTGCTTCTTCAAACGAAATCCCTGCCGGGTAATATCCTCCGGCCCATGGGTTGTGTAGCGATGTTTGGTCCGAACCCAAATCTACTTTCACATTCTTTTCGGCAAATGCTTCCCACAAATCCACCACATTGCCCTGATAAGCCAACGAAACCGCTTCTTTGCCAACTCTTGCTTTTTCTATTCGTGTTATTAATTTATCAAGGTCGGTGTACACTTCGTCCACCCATCCCTGCGAATGCCTTGTCTGTATTGCTTTTGGATTTACTTCGGCTATCACTCCAATCGTTCCTGCTATCACCGAAGCTTTTCCCTGAGCGCCACTCATACCTCCCAAACCTGCGGTAACAAACAATAATCCTTCGCCTGCATTTGTCGAAGGCGAAGATGTAGCGGCACGAAGTTTTCGCGATGCATTCAAAATAGTAATCGTAGTTCCGTGTACAATTCCTTGTGGCCCGATATACATAAACGAACCTGCTGTCATTTGTCCGTACTGTGTTACACCAAGTGCATTGAACTTTTCCCAGTCATCAGGTTTGCTGTAATTCGGAATCATCATTCCGTTAGTAACTACTACTCGTGGCGCATCTTTATGTGAAGGGAACAAACCCATCGGGTGCCCCGAATAAAGAGCCAGTGTTTGTTCGTCCGTCATTTCACTCAAGTATTGCATCGTAAGTAAATACTGAGCCCAGTTTTGAAACACCGCACCATTTCCTCCATAGGTAATTAATTCGTGAGGATGTTGTGCCACGGCATAATCCAAATTATTCTGAAGCATCATCATAATGGCTGCAGCTTGGTTCGAACGGTGAGGATACTCACTGATGTGGCGTGCATGTATTTTATAATCGGGACGAAAACGATACATATATATACGACCGTAATCATGTAATTCCTTTGCAAATTCCTTTGCAAGCACAGCATGATGTTTTTTATCAAAATAGCGCAATGCATTGCGAATAGCCAGTTTCTTTTCAGTTGGGTTCAGTATGTCTTTGCGCTTCGGAGCATGATTAAGTGTTTCATCAAATGCCTTTGGTTGCGGCAACTCCTCCGGTATTCCTTGTGTTATCTGTTTTTTGAAATCGTTCATTTTCTTTTCAATCATTAACATGGTTACTTCATTCTGTTTTTCTCAAAGTTTTCAAATCTATTTTTTCTTTTCGAATCTTCCTTTTGATTTGTTAAACCCATAGGGGCAATGCTTACAACCATTCTGACAACAATATCCTCTTTTTAAAAGGTACTTCTCGGTGTACACAATGTATCCTTGTTCGCTGTAATAAAATTCGTCAGGATCTAATTTTTTTTGATTTGAAAATTCGCTCATGAATCGCAAAAATAGGTAAATTTACCAAATGAAAATTCATTCTGCTTCCATTCCTCTTCAAGGCATTAACGATGCCACTACAAAAAAGCATGGAGTAAGATTATTTGTGCTTCGCTTGGATTTAAATCACCCACTCATCAGTGGAAATAAATTAGTAAAACTTAAATACAATATAGAAGAAGCCATTCATCAAGGCAAACAAACCATCCTTACGTTTGGAGGTGCTTTTTCTAACCACATAGCTGCTACTGCCGCTGCAGGTAAGGAATGTGGTTTCAAAACCATTGGAGTAATTAGAGGAGAAGAATACGCAGAACTCAATCCAACGTTAGCCTTTGCCAAAGAATGTGGAATGACCCTACATTATGTTTCTCGCGAAGCGTATAAAACCAAAACATCTCACGAGTTTATTGCTGGTTTGCATCAGTTGTTTCACGATTTTTATCTTGTCCCAGAAGGTGGAGCAAATGAATTAGGAATAAAAGGCTGCACAGAAATAACAAAAAGCATACACTTTGATTTTGATGTGGTATGTTGTTCGTGTGGTACAGGAGCAACCCTTTCGGGCATTGTACAGTCGTTGAAAAACAACGAAAAGGCAATTGGGTTTCAAGTACTGAAAGGAGAAAACTACCTGAAGACAGAAGTTGATTCTTGGCTTAAACGACTGAATGCCCCAATCACCGATAATTTCAGAATAGAAGAATCGTATCATTTCGGAGGATATGCAAAGGTTAATAAGGAGTTATTTGAATTTGTTGAATGGTTCAAAAACGAAAATTGCATCCCACTTGATTATGTGTACGAAGGTAAAATGATGTATGGAATTTATGATATGATTAAGAAAGGGCAATTTGAATCTGGAAAAACAATAGTTGCCATTCATTGTGGAGGACTACAAGGAAATCTAGGAATTGACAAATATAGAATTGGAAATCCAAAATAACAAGAAAAGAATTTGCTTTTATTTTCATTTCCACCGAATTCCCTATAGGTTTTATTTCTAATTTTGGATACTTTATTTTATAACTTTTAACAAACAATTTTTATGGGTTTTATTGCAAGTGTACAAGCACGACAAATATTGGATTCACGTGGAAATCCAACAGTAGAAGTAGATGTAATAACAGATGCCGGAATATTAGGGCGAGCGGCTGTCCCGTCAGGTGCTTCCACTGGTGTGCACGAAGCAGTTGAATTGCGAGATGGTGACAAAGATACCTATCTAGGTAAAGGTGTTTTGAAAGCAGTGAATAATGTTAACACGGTTATTCGTGAAGAATTAAACGGGGTTTATGTTTTTGATCAAAATGCTATTGACAAAAAAATGATAACCCTTGATGGTACCGATAACAAAGGAAATTTGGGAGCAAATGCGATACTTGGTGTTTCCTTGGCTTGTGCAAAAGCTGCTGCCGAAGAAGCTCGTCAACCATTCTATCGTTATGTGGGTGGTGTAAATGCAAGTTTGTTGCCTATACCCATGATGAATATTATTAATGGAGGTTCGCATGCCGACAATAGTATCGACTTTCAAGAGTTTATGGTAATGCCAGTAGGTGCGAATACTTTTTCTGATGCATTGCGCATGGGAACTGAAGTGTTTCATACATTGAAAAAAGTATTAAAAGACAAAGGATACTCAACCAACGTAGGTGACGAGGGTGGTTTTGCACCAAACTTAAAATCGAATGAAGAAGCCATTGAATTTGTATTAACCGCTATTGAAAAAGCTGGATATAAACCAGGAAAAGATATCTATATTGCCCTTGACCCTGCTTCATCTGAATACTATTTGGAAAAAGAAAATATGTATCATTTCAAAAAATCGAGCGGAGAAAAACTTACACCTGCTCAAATGGTAGATTATTGGGTAGATTGGACAAAAAAATACCCTATCATTTCCATTGAAGATGGACTAGCAGAAGATGATTGGAAAGGTTGGAAATTAATTACCGAAAAAATTGGAGACAAGATTCAATTGGTGGGTGATGATTTGTTCGTTACCAATGTTAACCGATTGCAGAAAGGAATTGAAAAAGGAGTAGCTAATTCAATCTTAGTAAAAGTTAATCAAATTGGAACACTTAGCGAGACAATCAATGCAGTGCAATTAGCACAAACCAACTCCTATACATCTGTAATGAGTCATCGTTCTGGAGAAACAGAAGATTCAACCATTGCTGACTTGGCAGTAGCATTACATTGCGGACAAATCAAAACTGGTTCTGCTTCTCGTTCTGACCGTATGGCAAAGTACAATCAGCTATTGCGTATCGAGGAACAATTGGGCGAAGCAGCTCGTTTTCTAGGCAAAGATTTCAAATTTGCTAAGAAATAGTTAAATTTTAAAATTATGGTGAAATATCATTTTTTTTGACTTTAAAAGGGATTAATTTCGCAAATTAAAAAATGGAATAACAAAATTAAATTTTATAAAAATGGATTCATTAAAAGAAAAATTTGCTGAGAAAGCCAAGCTTACAGCAGCTGAAGTAAAAACCATCATCAAAGAAAAAGGTGATGTAAAACTAGGAGAATATACCGTTGCTCAAGTTTATCAAGGGATGAAGGGCATGATTGGAATGGTTACCGAAACCTCTAAACTAGACCCTGAAGAAGGAATTCGTTTCAGAGGGTATTCAATACCTGAACTTAGAGAAAAACTACCAAAGGCACCAAAAGGAACGGAGCCATTGCCGGAAGGGATTTTTTATCTTATGTTGTTGGGCGAACTACCTACAGAAGAAGACGTTCATAGCTTAGGTAATAACTGGGCTCGTAGAGCAATTGTACCAAAACACGTTTTTGATGTTCTTGACGAATTGCCTGCTTCAACACATCCAATGACTCAATTTGTAGTTGCTATTTTAGCTATGCAAACTGAATCAGTGTTTGCAGCAGCCTACAAAAAAGGTATCAACAAAAAGAACTATTGGGAATATGTTTACGAAGATTCAATGAATCTTATTGCACGTTTGCCTCGTATTGCAGCCTACATCTACCGTAGAAAATACAAAAATGGTGTTCACATTGAACCAGATCCAAAATTGGATTGGGCAGCAAATCTTGCTCACATGTTAGGGTATGATACTAAAGACATGAAAGCATTGATGCGTTTATATATGACCATTCACGTTGACCATGAAGGAGGTAATGTTTCTGCTCATGCTACTCACCTTGTTGGTTCAGCCTTAAGTGATCCTTATCTTGCTTTTGCTGCTGGTATGACAGGACTTGCTGGTCCACTTCATGGATTAGCAAATCAGGAAGTGTTGAGTTGGATTATTGAACTTGAAAGAGAACTTGGTGGAGGAAAACCAAGCGAACAACAAATAGCTGATTACATCAAGAAAACATTAGAAGATGGAAAAGTAGTTCCTGGATATGGACACGCTGTGCTTCGCAAAACAGATCCTCGCTTTGCAGCTCAACAAGATTTCTACTTGAAATACATTAAACCAAAAGGAGAAGATGATTTGTGCGAAATTGTACAAATGATTTATAAAGTAGCTCCTCCTATTTTAGAAGGTACCGGAAAAATAAAAAATCCTTGGCCAAATGTTGATGCACACTCAGGTGTTTTATTGACACATTATGGAATGGTTGAACATGATTTTTATACTGTTCTTTTTGGAGTTTCAAGAGCACTTGGAGTATTGTCTTCGTTGATTTGGGATCGCGCATTGGGTCATCCATTGGAAAGACCAGGTTCGATAACTACCGAAGGTATCAAGAAAAAAATAGCAGCTTCAGAATCGAAAGCATAAAAAAAAGGCTGTCTCCATCGAGACAGCCTTTTTTTATTCCTTAATACTTCCTAGAAATGATATTCCTTGTAGGTTTTGGAAAATTCTTCAGGGGCAATAACAGGGTTTACCAATAGGTTATGGTACTCATACGTTTCGAATACACCCTTGTCATCAAATACTTTGTTGTTTATTGGTAAGAGGTATTCTTTGTCAATTAACAATAAAGTAAGTTTGGCATATGCGTTTGGCACTTGAATCACTTGGCCTTCTTTCACATCATTGTAGTTACTGATTTTTGGATTGTTTTCCAAAACCATGTATTCACTTATTCTCAACCTTCGTGCAATGGTTATTAGGTTTTCTCCACTCTTAACAGTATAAGGCGCCCAACCAAAATCGGGATAAGCAATCGATAGTTTATAACATGGTCTGCCATCATACACTTCTTCACCTAAAACTTTAAAATACTTGTCTAGTTTGTCTCCAGCCTTTTTCATTCCGTCTCTTAAGATATCTGCCAGGTAATGAAACCCCATTTCGTGTATGGTATGATGTTGGTCTTTGCGCATCAATCCACCATAAGGGTCAAGATTAAGGTTGATGTAAGGAAATGAAGAAGGGTTAACCAATGCTTCGCCATTATTGGTTCCTTGCAACCAAAGCACTTCGATGCCTTTGATGTACAAATATAATTTGCGAGGTGAAGTTTGAAGTTTTACTCTCGATTCGGTGTGCTGCATTCTCCCATGAATACGTTCGTTGCACTGTAAGCTATAACGCAGGGTTTTTACATTATCTACCGATTGAAATATCTTTTCAATTAAGGCACGGTTGTCGGCTGCGTTATCATTTGGTTTGTACACAAACGACACTAAGGTGCAAGACACCAATAACACAAAGGATAGAAAAAGAATTCGTAGTTTGTTAATTTTCATTCTTAATTTAAAAAGTTGACAAAGATAATTATTTACTTCTACGGTCTATGTTTCCACTTTTCCATTTTGCTTGATTAAACATAGATTAACAGTTGTGTGTTAAAACCCATACCCTTTAAACTCTTTGGAGAATTCGTTGGATGCAAAAGGGATATTGATTTGCATATTGAAAAATTCATATTCTTCAAAAAGCCCTTCTTCATCATATACTTTTAAGTTGATGGGGATAAACGTTTTCTTATCGATATACACGATAACCTTATTGGAGTAAGGAATTGGAATCATTAGTTTTTTGCCTTCTTTTATGGTTCCGAAATAAGAGGAGAGTTCATTTTTGAATCGAATTTTATAATCGCTGGTACTTAATTTGTGTGAAATACTAGTAACGGTTTCGCCTTTACTCACTGTGTATTCGATGTATTTGTACTCTGGAAAATCGATCATTATTTGATAGCAATCGATATTATTCCACTTAAGCGAACCTGCGAACTTAAAATGTTTATCAAAATCTTTTGGTGCTCTTAAAATAGTGTTGGCAAAGGTTACTCCTATGTATTGGCTACCTAATTCGAAAATGGTATGGTGTTGGTCTTTGCGCATCAAGCTACCATAAGGGTCCAAATCAAGATTCACAAATGGAATGGTACGCGTGCGAACTGTTGCATTTCCTTTGTTTGCGCCTTCTACCCATAGTATCTCTAATCCTTTATGTGGATTGTTCAAATAGATTTTCTTTGGACTGTTGTGAAGTTTAACTCGCGACTCAGCAAACAAAAAACCACCATTCACACGTTCGGTGGCCTTTACATCAAAGCGTTGAGTTTTGATGACTCTTACGCTATCCAACATTTTTTCGATGATCTCGCGACACGAAACAGTTTCCGAAGGTTTGGAAGTTCCAAGAAACAAAAAGACAAGAAAAACAAGTGAAACGGATTTCAAAAACTGCATAATGACAAACATAATAAAAGTTATTTATAGGAGGTGAGTTTTGATTGAGATAAATGAGTATTTTCGTGTTAATTTATTTTAATATGAATATAGTAGGAATCATTCCTTCTCGTTTTGCATCTACTCGGTTTCCGGGAAAGCCACTGATTGACATTGGTGGAAAGACCATGATACAGAGGGTTTACGAGCAAGCGTGTAAATCAAAATTGTTGAGTAAAGTAGTAGTGGCTACTGATGATGTAAACATCGAACAACATGTAAAATCGTTTGGTGGCAATGTGGTAATGACGAGTGACCAGCATCAAAGCGGTACGGATAGGTGTTTCGAAGCCATTACAAAAGTATCGTCAACGGCCGATGTGGTGATTAATATTCAGGGAGACGAACCTTTTATTCATCCCGAACAAATTGATTTGGTTGCGTCTTGCTTCACAGACCCCAAAGTACAAATAGCCACCTTGGTAAAAAAACTAACCGAAATGGACGACTTAGTGAGCAATACCATCATGAAAGTAATCATGAATAAAAACAAAGAAGCTATTTATTTCAGTCGACAGGCAATACCCTACATCAGAGGGAAAGAGCAGAACGATTGGCTAAATCACTTCACTTATTATAAACACATCGGCATATATGCTTACACGGTGAGCACATTGAGTGAAATAACTTCATTGGAACAGTCGAGTTTGGAGCTTGCTGAATCGTTAGAACAGCTGAGGTGGATAGAAAATGGTTATAAAATAAAAATTGAGGTGACTGATTTTGAGAGTGTTTCTGTAGATGCCCCCGAGGATCTAAAAAAATTACAGAAGTATTTATAGAATTTTAGTACTTTCACGTCCCCGAAAAACGAAATGGAAAAGGTAGATAAACATATCAGCGAATTATTATATCAACACGATTGTGTGATTGTTCCTGAATTTGGAGGCTTTGTTGCAAACTATTGTTCTGCAAAAATTCATCCAACACAACATACCTTTACCCCTCCTTCGAAGAGCATTGTTTTTAATTCGAATTTAAAAAACAATGATGGCTTATTGGCTAATCATATTGCTTTGGCCGAAAACACGAACTATCCAGAGGCATTAAAATACATTCATCATTTTGTGGAACACACCCATTCGCAACTTAGAAAAGGCGAAAAGGTGAAGTTGGATGAAGTGGGTACTTTTTCGTTGGATGTGGAGCGTAATATTCAGTTCGAACCATCCACTACTAATTATTTATTACAAGCATTTGGTTTGGCTTCGTTCCAGTCGCCTGCCATTAAACGCGATAATATTAGTAAACGATTAGAGAAAGAATTTAAGAACCGAGGTGTTGCAAGTTCGGAAAAGAAAAAAATAAACATTAAAAAATACGTAACACTTGCTTTGGCAGCTCCACTTATTTTTGGGTTGGTTTGGGTTCCTTGGAAAGCAGACTTATTTAAAAATGTGAACTATTCGAGTTTGAATCCGTTTACCATAAAAGAAGTAAAACTCAGCAAAGAAAAAGAGCCCATAAAAGCGAGTCCTTTGCCTATTACTAAAAAAGGAACAGACGCTCCAAAACCGGTAACCGTGGAGGCTCCAAGTGAAAATGTGGTGGAGCCTGTGAAAGCTGATACCACAGCTGTAGTAAAAGAAACGAAAACGAATTTAAATTTCAAGTTCCACTTGGTGGTGGGTTGTTTTCAAATAGAATCGAATGCGGTGAATTTTGTTACCACACTAGCACAACAAAACATGACGGCTTCCATCATTGGTAGAAACGATAAAGGTTTGTTTGTGGTAAGTTGTGGCGACTTTGCTACTAGCAAAGAAGCAACAGCCCAACTCGGAAGCATACGGAAAACTCAACCAAGTGCTTGGTTGTACAAAAACTAGTTTTCGGTAGTAATCTCCTTATTTTCTTTTTTCTCTCTACTTTTCTTGTAAAGTCTAAGGGCTAATAATAGTGTGCCCGAAAAAATCAATAGGCCGATGATGCCGTAAACAAAACCGGTATTGCTTTTCAATACAATTAGAAAAACGATTGAAAAAAGGAAGATGGTAGCCACTTCGTTCCAGAGGCGAAGCTTAAAAGAAGAGTATTTTACAACATCTTTCTGTAGGTTTTTGAACATCACATGACATTCCATGTGATAAAGCACCAAGCCGCCCACAAAACAAAGTTTCAATATAAAATAGGCTTGAGGCAAATACCAAGAGGGTATTTCCCAAACTATCCAACCACCAAATATTCCAGTCAATATCATCGATGGCCAAGTGATGCCATACCACAACCGTTTCTCCATCAATTTATATTGCTTTTGTAAGATCGATTTGGATGGTTCTTCCATTTTGTCGGCTTCGGCATGATAGATAAAGAGGCGAACGATATAAAAAAGACCTGCAAACCAGGTGACAACAAAAATAATATGGAGTGCTAGTAAATAAGGGAAAGGATGAGTCATGATGTACGTTTTTGTTTTTTGCAAAAGTACAAAGGATTTTGAGAAATAGCGCAAATTTTAGTTGTTAGTTGCTAGTTGTTGGTTGTTAGAATGGGATTATTTTTTGCCATTCCCGAAGGATTGGGACAGGAAAAAGGGGGAAAGAGGAGAAGGACAATTTGGCAATTTTGCAGTAGGCCATTCTTCTGTATTCAATTTTGACCTAAAAATGAGTAAAAAGCGACCGCAGATTGACCGCAATCTCACCGCAGTCTCACCGCAATTATCCCGCAATTATCTCTGAGGCAGTTTTAGGGTAGATTTTCTCACCGATAAGGTACTAAGAAATACTAAAAAGAATCTGAGTAATTAAGGTTTTAGTGTTTTGAATTAATTATTGGTTGATACCAAATGTGCCCAACTTTCCTCGAAAAAGGGCCAAATTCATTAAAACCTTTGGCAGACTAGCTATCTAGTCATTTGTCGGGGCTATAAAACAGGGCGCCCTTGCCAAAATATCAGTCGGAATTGTCCTCTTTCCACACGGCAACGTCATCATTCCGTGTAGCAACGTCATCATTCCGTGTAGCAACGTCATCATTCCGTGTAGCAACGTCATCATTCCGTGTAGCAACGTCACCTTTCCGTGTAGCAACGTCATCATTCCGTACGGCAACGTCATCATTCCGTACGGCAACGTCACCTTTCCGTACGGCAACGTCATCATTCCGTATGGCAAGGTCACGTTTCCGTGTGGCAACGTCATCATTCCGTGCAGCAAGGTCACGTTTCCGTGTAGCAAGGTCTTGATGCCATGTAATATTAAAGTGAAGATAAACTGAAAAAAGGTACTTATTGAAGATATAAAAGTACGAAAGGGTGTATTTATGGATAAGAGTTTCATCCTTCGGAAGTGAATCCTTAACAATATCGGGCACAATTGCTTATTTATATTTACAATTTATTAAATGCGCACTGGCTACTAGGTTCCGATAAGAGAAAAGAAAAACTCAAAATTGTTTACGAACGATGAATGAAAAAAACAAGGTGTACTTATATATAAAGGTATGAGGCTAGCTTTACTTCTAGGTAGAAAACTTCAGTTAGGCCACTTTTTTCGATAAATTACGTACATATTCGGAAAAGAGATGCCTAGAAGAAGAAAAGTGTTGTTAAGGAAAAAACTTTTCACATAGAGAACACAAAAAGTGATGATAAGGAAAGACCTAACACCTAGAGAACTTAAAAAGTAATGCTAAGGAAAAAACTTTTCACATACAGAACACGAAAAGTGATGATAAGGAAAAAACTTTTCACCTAGAGAACACGAAAAGTGATGATAAGGAAAAAACCTTTCACCTAGAGAACACAAAAAGTGATGCCAAGGAAAAAACCTTTCACATACAGAACATAAAAAGTAATGCTAAGGAAAAAACCTTTCATATGGAGAACATAAAAAGTAATGCCAAGGAAAAAACTTTTCACATAGAGAACTTAAAAAGTGTTGTAAAGGA
>CAIWDF010000277.1 GCA_903911435.1 uncultured Bacteroidota bacterium | reverse complement strand
TTTTTTGTTTTTTGAGGTTAATTATTATTGCTAAGCTTATCTATTTTTTTCTTCATTTCACAAAACAAAAAAGCCTCCGAGTTCATCTCTCGAAGGCTTTTATTTTATATCTTTTGTTTCTTGGCCTACTTCTACATTTCCATCACAGCAAGCTATACAGCATGTTATTAATTTAAATGATGGAAGTAATGAAGTAATCATAACCAATACTATTAATCAAATCATACTGCAATATTAAGCAATAAATGTTAATTAAACAAGGGTTTGATGTTATTTATCGAGAACACCACTAAAATGGGGTAATCTAGCGTGCCCCGAAAAAGTCAAAATCATTTATACTACACTTTAATCCTATTTTTATTTCTCGTATGGCTTCCATCATCATAATAAACCTGCGAAAACGCAGAAAAATTTCTGCGAAAAAGCAAGAAATATTCGAATGAAAATCATGTTTTGGTATGATTGTTCTCCAATACCTTTGTGCCCGAAAATTTTTAAAGAATCGCTTTGTTTTAATGAGCCTCTTCGTCCTAAAGTTATCTACACTTCTTGTTAGCAACTATCAAAGCAAAGTTGCTACACTTCCATTTATTTTAAGAACAATTATATCAACTCGTGGAACGAATCCACTTACACTTGCGATGATTCCACGTACACTTGCAACAACTCCAAGTACACTTGGAACAACTCCAAGTACACTTGCAACGATTCCACGTACACTTGGAACAAGTCCACGTACACTTGGAACAACTCCAAGTACACTTGGAACGACTCCACGTACACTTGGAACAACTCCACGTACACTTGGAACAACTCCAAGTACACTTGGAACAACTCCAAGTACACTTGGAACGACTCCAAGTACACTTGGAACGACTCCAAGTACACTTGGAACGACTCCAAGTACACTTGGAACGACTCCAAGTACACTTGGAACGACTCCACGTACACGTGCGATGACTCCACGTACACCAAAAATGATTTTACGAGTACTAAAAATGATTTTTCGACCACCTCCAGTGGTCCATTCATAGGTTATAAAAGCTCCAAGTACTCGGCTAATAAATCAAATATCAGCAACTTACGAAAACAAAGACTTAAACTAATAAAATCAATAGTAATAATTCATTAAAAATTAAATTTAAAACTCATGATCCGAAAACAAAAAATAAAAAGAGCCAGTAAAATTAAAAACCCAACAGCAAACAACAATAAATTTAAGAATATTGTTACCGCTATGTTGGCAAGTGGCAATACTAAAATAGCAGCCGAAGGGTTGGTGGTGAAAACCGCCAATCAGAAATTGGAAGATTCGATTACAGCCAAAACCAAGGCCGATGATGTAGCAACAGCAGCCACTGTAACCATGCATACCCAAAATGACGATGCAGTGGATGCTATAAATGAAGCTGCTACAGTGGTAGAAAAAGAATTGCCAGGCGATGTAGCTGCATGGTTAGATTTAGGGTTTGATGTAACTTCAGGCGAAGTGCACGATGCTACTTTGCCAGAGGCAGTGCAAAACGGAAAAGTGGTTCAATTTATGATTCCGGGCAAAGGAAAATTGACGTTCGATGCTTTGCCAAATGCTAATGTTTACCGTTTGTACGAAACCTCAGGCGACCCAAGTGTAATGGCTAATTTTGCACCTGCTAATCCTGACATTATCGACAAAGCCGAAACCTTGGTAACTCCTAAAAAACTAGGTGTAAAAACATGGTGGATAGTAATAGGTCATAATTCGGCAGGCGATGGAGCACCTAGCCAACCGTTCGGTA
Organism: uncultured Bacteroidota bacterium; assembly: GCA_903911435.1. GTDB lineage: Bacteria > Bacteroidota > Bacteroidia > 2-12-FULL-35-15 > 2-12-FULL-35-15 > 2-12-FULL-35-15. The sequence goes on along the minus strand of CAIWDF010000277.1, from coordinate 19,802 downwards.
CCATTATTAATTAGTGAATAGGCAATAGCGAATAGGCAATAGAAAAAGCCCCTTGCAGCATGTGCGAGGGGCTTTTTTTTATGTGTATACTAAAAGATTACGAAGAGTGATGCGCTGAATAACTGCACACGATTGAAGTGGAAATCCTTTTTCTTTGACCTTTTCGGACAAAGAAAAAGATTGGAACGTAAAGCGGGAGGAAAGAAACCGAAGCATGAGAAACTGCCTGCCACAATTTAGTTGTTGGTTGTTAGTTGTTGGTTGTTCGAACAATTGAATAATTGCCTACTGCAAAATTGCTAAATTGCCTTTGCGTATTTCCGTCTTTGCGGTAAAAGAAAAACTCTCCCCAAACATGATTTTGACGCGTAAAGGTTTTTGGTGTAGATAAAAAGATTAATTTTGCTTTCCTCGAAAAAAAATATGCTGCGATTTATAAAAGTATTTTTTGTTTTCTTTCCTTTTGTTTTGCTGGCTCAAACCACCAAACCTACCAACCCTAATGGATATAATACGTTTTATTACGAAAACGGCAAGGTGTCGAGCGAAGGAACTATGCGCGATGGAAAGCCTGATGGGTATTGGAAAACGTACTCGGAGAATGGTTATCTGAAATCGGAAGGAAATAGGAAAAACTTTCAGTTGGATAGTGTGTGGAAGTTCTACAACGAGAAGGGAAAGCTAGCATTCGAATATAATTATACGGCCGGAAAAAAGAACGGTTGGCGCAAAACCTACGATACCAAAGATGGCAAATTGACCACTGCCGAAAACTTTGTGAACGATGTGAAACAAGGCAATACCATTGTGTATTACAAAAATGGTGCGGTGAAACAAAGCATCCCTTTTGTGAGTGGAAAGGAGGAAGGTAAGGGCTTTGAATACGCAACTGACAGTAGCATCATCACACTGACGGATTATAAAATGGGTTTCATACAGCACGAAGAAAAAATAAACCGCAGAGGTGCCGATAGCCTGAAACAAGGCGTGTGGAAAGAGTTTTACCCTACGGGAATATTGAAAAACGAAGTGACCTATAGTGACGGAAAAATGAATGGTTACTTAAAAGAATATTCGCCAAAGGGAAGTTTGATGAATACTACGAAGTATGTAAACGGTGTGTTGCAAACCAATGTGAAAGAGCTTGCCAAGCTCGATGTTCGTACGGAGTATTACCCAACTGGCACAGTGAAATTTACAGGAACTTTTAAAGATGGCGTGGCCGAAGGGATACAACGCGAGTTTTCGCCCGAAGGAAAAGTGATAGCCGCCAAAATGTATGTTGACGGCACCTTAACAGGCGAAGGGATTTTGGATACCATTGGGCGTATGCAGGGTCCATGGAAAGAATATCATGCCAATGGGCAATTGAAATCGGAAGGCGAATACCTCAATAGCAAACGCATTGGCGAGTGGGTGTTTTATTACCCCAATGGAAAGTTGGAACAAAAAGGCAAATACGATAAAAAAGGAAAAGCACAAGGCCCTTGGAAATGGTATTACGACTCAGGAAACACTTGGCGCGAGGAAACTTACCGGAATGATTTGCAAGATGGAGTGATGACCGAGTACAACGACCAAGCCAAGGATAGCGCTAAGATAATAACCAAAGGCGAGTACATAGACGGATTGAAAGAAGGCCCTTGGATGCTCGAACTCCCCGACTACAAGGAAGAAGGCGAATACAAAGCCGACCATATGGAAGGTGAATGGAAGTTTTATTACACTAGCACCAACACGTTGAAGTTTGTAGGCAAGTTTTTAGATGGCACACCCGATGGAGAACAAAAGTTTTACTACCCCAATGGAAAAGAAAAGCAAAGAGGCAAGTATGCAGGCGGAAGCAGAGAAGGGGAGTGGCATTTTTATGACGAGACTGGCTATCAATTCTTAACCATATTGTACAAAAACGACATCGAAATAAGTTTCGATGGAATAAAAGTTGTGCCCGAAACTGTAACCTCAGAGCCAAGTATCAAGTAAAAGGAGGTAAGTATGGCCATTCCCAAGAAAATAAACAAGGATTCGGATGCAGACCTAAAAAAGCTGCAGAAAGAACTAGATAAGCTGAAAGCAAAACATGCTGAGGTGGTTGCATCCTTGAAAGAGAGTGACGAAAAGTTTTATATCTTATTCGAAACAGCTGCTGAAGAATTGGCGATACATCAAAACGGGAAACTAGTTGAAGTAAACGAATCGTGTTGCAAAGCATTTGGCTACAAACGCAAGGAATTAATAGGCCAAGAATTGTTTACCTTTATCCATCCCGAGTTTCACGACACCGTAATTCGAAAAGTACAGAATCAAGATACTTCTCCTTATGAGATTATGATGATTCGAAAGTCGAAAGAAGCTTTCTGGGTGAAGCTCGAATCGAGAAACATTATTTATAATGGCATCCCCTCGCGAATAACCGCGATAAGAGACATCAATGCAATAAAAGAAAGCGAAAATCGGATAATAGAAAACGAACGTAGGTTTTCTGTCTTGTCCAATAATTTTCCAGGTATTGCTTATCGTTGCAAATTGGACGAGCAACTGACGATGGAATTTTTGAGCCAAGGCTTTCTAGATCTCACAGGCTACCGCCCAAAAGATTTTATTAATAACAAAAAGCATGCTTTTAGTGATATTATTCATCCCGAAGATAAGGGAAACGAGAACTTAAAGAAAGCGCTTAAAGAAAAAAAAGTATACGAGCTCGAATATCGAATAATTACTGCCAGTGGTGAGGTAAAATGGGTTTGGGAAAAAGGACAAGGAGTGTTTGATATTGATGGTAAGTTGTTGTTTCTAGAAGGATTCATTACTGATATCAATGAAAAAAAGAAATACGAAATAGAATTAAAACAAAGTAGAGAGAACTATAAAAAGCTTTTTGATTATTCGCCCGATGGAGTGGTAGTGCATGTTGATGGAAGAATATTGTTTTCGAATCAGGCGGCATTAAAAATGATGTCGTTGAACTCAGTTGAAGATTTAAAAAACAAGAGTGTATTAGATTTTATTCTCCCCGAATTTCATTCTTTCACCATCGAAAGGATGAAACTTGGCAAACAAGGAAAAGAACTCGACTTTGCAGAAATTAAAATTAAAAGCTTCACGGGTGAAGTTAAATTGATTGAAACAAAACCAATGCAAATTGAGTTTGATGGTTTGCCTGCAACTCAGGTTATTTTTCGAGACATTACGGTAGAAAAAGAACTGCTAAAAGAGCAACTCCGTGCACAAGTGGCTGAAGAAGCAAATCAAAAATTGCAGAAAGAAATAAATCAACGAATAAAAACCGAACATCGATTAGAAAATAATCAAAAGTACACTAGGTTGTTAATTGAGAGTTCGCTCGACATGATTTGTGCAGCAGATAAAAAAGGATTCATTTCTGAATTTAATACAGCAGCACAAGAAACTTTCGGATATACGCTTGACGAAATAATAGGCAAACCCATAACCATCCTCTACGCTAACCCTAATCAACGAATGCATGTTACCCAAAACGAATTGATAGGGAAAGGTATTTTTGTTGGAGAAGTAGTCAATGTAAAAAAGAATGGAGAACAATTTATTTCCTTTTTATCAGCATCTGTTTTAAGAAACGATGATGGTGAGATAGTAGGTTCAATGGGAGTTTCAAGAGATGTTACCGAATCGAAACGAGCGGAACAAGAATTGAAAAACAGTGAAGAACGCTATAGAACTATTTTTAATCAAGCTTTTGTTGGAATTGCGAAGGTAAGTTTACAAGGGCAGTTTCTTCAGGTAAATCAACAATTGTGCAATATTTTGGGTTACACTGAAGAAGAATTGTATACTAAAGGATTTATGGATATTACTGTTCCTGAAGATATGCACTTGTCTGTAAATTTCTGGGATGAACTGTTAAACGGATCTATTGAGAAAGCAACGTTCATAAAACGATATTCGCACAGAAACAAAAAAATAATTATAGTTAATCTTACAATATCATTGGTAAAAGCTTCGGAAGGCAACCCATCGCATTTCATTACCGTTTATCAAGATATCACCGAAATAAGAAATGCAGAGAAAGAACAACAAGCCCAAGCTGCTAAGTTGAATGCAATATTCGAAAGTGGTTCACATCTCATTTGGACAGCTGATAAAAATGCATGTTTAACTTCGTTTAATCAGAATTTTAAAAACTTTGTCCGCCAGCAATATCAAGTAGATGTTCATGCAGGCATTTCGTTGATGAAAGGGAAAATGGTTTCGAACGATATGTACAATTCTTTTTGGATGAAAAAATTTGAAAATACGTTTACAGGTACACCTCAGTATTTTGAAACTAAGTTTGTGAATGAGTCAGGAGCCAACATTTGGTACGAAATCTTTTTAAATCCGATTTTTGACGGAAATAAAGAAGTTGTAGAGATTTCAGCTATTGGCCACGATATAACAGAGAAGATAGCGGCAAACGAAAAAATACAGCAATCGCTTCAGGAAAAAGAAGTGTTATTGAAGGAAGTTCATCATCGCGTGAAAAATAATTTACAAGTGATTTCAAGTATATTGAATCTTCAATCATCCTATGTAAAAGATCAAAACACATTAAACATATTGAAAGAAAGCCAGAACAGAATCAAGTCGATGGCGTTTATTCACGAAAGTTTATATCAAACCAAGGATTTTTCGAACATCAATTTCTCCGAATACATCATCAATTTATCAAGAAATTTGGTGAATACGTATTCCGATACATCGAGGAAAATTAAATTAATTTTCGATGTTGAAACAATTTTTCTTAATTTAGACCTCGCAATTCCGTCAGGATTGATAATAAATGAAATTGTTTCGAATTCGATCAAATACGCTTTTGGTAAAAAAGACAATGATGATAAGATAACAATTGCAATGCATACTGAAGGAGAATTGCTAAAACTAGTTGTTTCTGACAATGGAATTGGGATGCCCAAAAACATAGATTTTAGAAATACTGAATCGTTGGGATTACAATTAGTCGTAACTTTGGTCGATCAAATAAATGGAGATATTCAAATTGATAATTCGAAAGGAACTCAATACACAATAAAGTTTAAACAAAATCAAATAAAAAACAGAATATAACATGTCAAAAACAAACATTCTAATTGTTGAAGATGAGAGCATAGTTGCTAAAGACATTCAACACAGCTTAAAGAAACTTGGTTACACCGTTGTCGACATTTGCTCAAATGGGGAAGACGCAATAAGAGTAGCTGAGGAATTAAAACCAAATTTAATATTAATGGATATCATGTTAAAAGGTGATATGAACGGTATTGAAGCGGCCAGTCAGATTAAAGAAAAATTTAACATCCCTATTATTTATCTAACGGCTTACGCTGACGAAAGTACGCTCACAAAAGCTAAAGTTTCTGAACCATATGGGTATATCATTAAACCTTTCAAAGAAATCGATTTGCATACCTCTATCGAGATGGCGATATACAAACATGAGAAGGAAACAGATTTAAGAAAAGAAAGAGATTTCTTATATTCGATTGTTGAGAACAAAGAATCAAAAGATCTTATTTTCGTTAAATCAAACTCTCGTTTGGTGAAAGTAAAAACGAAAGATATTTATTTTGTTGAAGCGTTAAAAGATTATGTTGTAATCAATACAGCTACGGCACGATACACGATTCATTCTACTATGAAGGAAATTCAAAAGAAATTATCTGCATCTGATTTTATTCGCGTACACCGTTCGTTTATTGTTCGAATCGATAAGATTGTTGCAATAGATCAACCCAACTTGATTATGGAAGAAGACAAGAAGTTGATTCCTATTGGAGGTTCTTACAAAGATGAATTATCAAAAAAGTTAAATACCATGTAGGTTATTGGGGGCTAAATTTCAAACCCCCATTCTTGGTTGAAATTTTTAGAAGGGGAAGATGGTTTTTTAGAATCATCTTCCCCTTTTTTTATTGCATCATTTTTTCTTCGTTCTAAGTTTTCTTCGCTTGCCGATTTCATTTTTTCCTTGTAATCCTTTTCTTTTATTGGCCTAGTATTAGTAGTCGGTTTGAAGGGAGTTGATTTCGAGGGCGGAACTTCAATCAACTTAAAATCTAATTGTTTTTTGACCAAATCAGCTCTTTTAATTTCAATTCTAACCAAATCTCCAAGAGTTAATACTTTCCCATATTTACGGCCCCTCAAGCAATAGTTGTCTTCGTCAAAATAGTAGTTATCATCAGTGAGGTCTCGAATTCTTATCATTCCTTCACAATGGTTTTCGATGATTTCAACAAAAATGCCCCATTCTGTAACTCCAGAGATAGTCCCATCAAATTCTTCGCCTATTTTGTCTGATAAATATTGAACTTGTTTGTATTTGATTGAAGAGCGTTCAGCATCAGCTGCTAATTTTTCCATATCCGAAGAATGTTTGCACTGTTCCTCTAATTTGTCAATATCAGGATTCTTCCCTCCATCCATGTAATGTTGCAATAATCGATGAACCATCACATCAGGATACCTTCTAATGGGCGAAGTGAAGTGGGTATAAAATTCGAAGCCTAAACCATAATGGCCAATATTTTTTGTGGTATATATTGCCTTGGCCATTGTGCGAATGGCAAGAAGCTCTATCATTCCTGCCTCTTTTTTCTGGTTCACTTCCTTCAATAAATTGTTCATCGAATCAGCCACCATTCGATCGTTCTTAACATTTATTTTGTACCCAAATTTAGCTACAAATTCAGCAAAACTATTTAGTTTATCAGGGTTTGGCTTATCGTGAACTCTGTAAACAAAAGGTCTCTGCGATTCTAATGAAGTGCTTTTACTCTCTTTGGTATTACTTTTCTTTCCAACGAATTCGGCCACTTTTCTATTAGCCAACAACATAAAATCTTCTATCAATTGATTCGAATCTTTTGATGTTTTAAAATACACACCAGTTGGGTTACCTACTTCATCTAAATGGAACTTTACTTCCATTTTCTCAAAAGCAATACTACCTTTCTTGAAACGGTTAGTTCGCAGTATTTTTGCCAATCGATCAAGGTTTAATATTTCTTTGTTGTACTCTCCTTCTTCGGTTTCAATAATTTGCTGGGCTTCTTCATAGGTGAATCTTCTATCAGAATTAATTATTGTTCTTCCAAACCATTCGTTTACAATCTCGGCTTCATCAGTCATTTCAAACACAGCAGAAAAACAAAGTTTATCCTCGTTTGGTCTCAATGAACACACATTGTTGGACAAAATTTCCGGAAGCATGGGTACCACCCTATCTACAAGATACACCGAAGTAGCACGAGAAGTTGCTTCTTTATCAATCATCGATTCAAGTTTAACATAATGACTCACATCTGCAATATGAACACCTATTTCCCAATTACCATTCGGAAGTTTTCGAATGGATAAAGCATCATCAAAATCTTTTGCATCCACAGGGTCGATTGTGAATGTGGTAATTGCTCTAAAGTCTCTTCTTTTTGTAATTTCTTCAGATGTAATTTCAATAGGAATCAAATCAGCACTTCTTTCCACATCTTTTGGAAATTCGTACGGTAACCCATATTCGGCAAGTATTGCATGCATTTCGGTGTTGTTTTCTCCTACATTGCCTAGCACATCAATTATTTCTCCAATTGGGTTGACACCATTCTTTGGCCATTCTACTATCTTCGCTATTGCTTTTTGTCCATCTTTCGCACCGTTTAATTTTTCAAGTGGAATGTAAATATCAATATGAATTTTATTATTACTTGGCACAAGGAAAGCAAATCGAGGCGACATTTGAATGGTCCCAACAAATTCCGTTTTTGCACGTTCAATTATTTCAATAATTTCTCCTTCTTTCTTTCCTTTTCTGGATGGGAAAAGGCGTACTTTGACGAAATCCCCATTGAGTGCATTTAGAGTTTTCTTTGGATTAATAAATACATCGGTACTGCTTTCTTCAGAAACTATATAGGCTGTGCCGGTGCTTGTCATATCCACTTTGCCTGATATGAATATGTCAGGAGTATTAATTTTGAACTTTCCCCTTTCAGGTTCATTTAAGTTTCCTGAATGTTTTAGTTCTGATAACACGGTAGAGATTAATAAGCGTTGAGAGTGATCAACAATGTTTAACTCTGCGGCAATTTGTTTGTAGTTAAGTGCCTTGGTGGGATGCAAGGATAATACTTTAATGATATCCTCGAAAAGATAATTTTTTTTCAATCCCTTTTTTTTGCTAGTGAATTTTTTTGACATTCTTCAAAGGTGCTACTGTTTCTTGGAATAATAAAGTTTTGTTAATAAATAGTAAAAAAAGAGTATTTTGGTGCAACCAATTTAATAGAAAGTGCGTCTACAAGATGAAATTTGAGATGACCGATGAACAAATAGTAGCTGGCTGCATTCAGAAAAATCCAATCGCACAACAACGATTGTATGATAAGTTTGCAAAAAAAATGATGGGTGTTTGTCTGCGTTATTGCGATAACCAGTATGAAGGGGAAGATATTTTACAAAACGGACTTATTAGTGTTTTTGAAAATATTAAATCATACAAAGGAACAGGTTCTTTAGAAGGATGGGTGCGAAAAATTATTATAAACACCGCATTAACAAATATTAGAAAAACCAAAAAACTTAGACATAATGTGGATTTGGATTCTGTGGAGTTTGCATTGGTGGATACAAATCATCTAGGTGATAATTATGCCGCTAAGGAGCTTTTGAAAGTCATTCAAACATTGCCAATCGGTTTTAGAACAGTTTTTAACTTGCATGCTATCGAAGGATATTCGCATAAGGAAATTGGAGAAATGATGGGAATATCAGAAGGGACTTCAAAATCTCAATATTCAAGAGCAAAAATTCATTTGCAAAAAATTATTAAAGTTGACTAAGTCAAACAACTATGACGAAAAAAAGTATAGAAGATTTATTTAAGGATTCGTTCGAAGATTTCGAAGCGGAGGTAAGTCCAAGCGTGTGGGAGAATATCAAGACTGGACTTAAAGGCGCAGGGATTGGCTTATTGGGAAAAACATTGATTAACAAAATAGGAACAAATGCATTAATTGCGGTTGTTTCTTCGGCTGTAACCATTGTTGCTACTGTAAATGTGATGAATTGGACCAATAGCGCGGTTAAAAAAACGTCTGCCGATAACACAATAATAGTTGGAAAAGAGCCTGTGAAGCCAGTAGTGGTAGAAGCCATCAATAAGTCCGTTACTCAAACTTCAGTAGCGGAAACCAAAGTAAGTGGTAGAATTGACGATTTATCCAAAAATAATTCAACACCTGAAACTAAGGTGACTTTGAATGGACAACAAGATGCGCAAGAAACCAAAATTATTGTTGAACCTTTTCAGAAAAAGGATAAAAAGAAAATCGAAACGGTTATCAGCAAATTCTCAGGTATCCAAATTGCATCCATTTTTGCTAGCCCAATAGGAGGAACAGTTCCATTGATTGTTAACCTTTCAAATAATGGCAATGGAGTTGTAAATAATTGGAATTATGGCGATGGCAAAAAAGAGGATAAAGTTGCTAATCCTGTTCATGTATTCGAAACTCCCGGAACTTATACTGTAACCCTTACATCAACAGATGCCAATGGTAAAACAACTACTGACAGCAGAGAAATAGAAGTAACAGGAAACTCTTCGATGTCAAAACCACCAACAGAATTAACACCAAACGGTGACGGAATTAATGATGTATTTTGTTTTAATGGAAAAAATATCATTAAGATGAATGGGCAAATATTTGATAGAAGAGGAAAGGTGATTTTTGAATGCGATAAAGTTGGAGCAAAATGGGATGGGAAAGGTAGAAAAGGAGAAGAAGCCACCGAAGGATTGTACTTCTACATTGAAACTGCTGAAGGTAAGGATGGAAAATTCTATGAGCAGAAAGGTTCTATCATTCTCACTCGATAAGAAATCATAATTATTGAAAATAAACAAGAAAGACCAGAACATTTGTTCTGGTCTTTCTTGTTTACAGCACTGAAATTATCAATCCTTAATCATATTCTATTATTAGTGCCTGCTATTCCCTTTCTGTCAACATCTTCTCCATGTATTTATCATAAAGTTGATGCACAATCCCATCTGATAAGCCTATTTGAGGAACATGTACTTTTTCTATTTCAGCTTTTTTTAATACAGTTAATAAAATTTTGGAAGCAGGAATGATTACGTCAGCTCTATCAGGGTTGAGACCTAGTTTATGTACACGTTCTTCGTAAGTGTAAGATTCAAGCACCTCATAGAGGTTTTTAAGTTTTACGGTTGCTATTGGCTTATTTATTTTTCGGCCCGACATTTTAAAAAGTTTATTAATGTTTCCTCCCGAACCAATTGCAATAAGTGGCTTATACCCTTTAGTTATTTCTTCTATCCATTTTTTAAAATAGGTCCAATAGTCCTTGTCAATTTGATTGTGAAGCATGCGAATGGTGCCAATGTTGAAAGATTGAGAAACAATGGCCTTATTCTTTGAGAAGAGAGTAATTTCTGTACTTCCACCTCCAATATCAATATAAAGATAATTGTTGCTTTTGTCTAGATGCTCTTCGATATGATTTGAATAAATGATGTCTGCTTCTGTTTTCCCATCAATGATTTCAATTTTTATACCTGCTTCTTGTCGCACCCTATCTACTATATCGTATCGATTTTCAGCATCGCGCATTGCCGAAGTAGCACATGCTCGATAGTCGATAGCATCATATACTTCAATTAGGTTTTTGAAAGCCTTCATGGCGGTTACCAATTTATCAGCTTTTTGCTTAGTAATGGACCCGTGAAGAAACGAATCTTCACCCAAACGAATTGGAACTCTAATCAGTTCTGCTTTTGTAAATTCCACTTTACCCCCATCGTCATACACGTTGCAAAATAGCAACCGAACCGCATTGGAGCCTATATCAATTGCTGCAAATTTCAATATGTAATTATCCCTTGTTAGTGTTAAATAAATTGTAAATCTCGTCTTGCGCTCTCACTTTGAGCTTGCTTTTTGTTTTTCGGTATTCATTATTTTGTTTGCTACCAAGTATGCGCGACTTTGTATTGTCTTCCCACAATTTATCTATTATGTTTCGTAGTTGAAGTTGAATTTGTTTATCATAAATAGGTATCGCTACTTCCGAACGGTGGTCTAGGTTTCGAGTCATCCAATCGGCAGATGAAATAAAATATTTTTCTTTTCCTCCATTGCAAAAAATAAAAACTCTGCTATGCTCTAAGAATTTATCTACAATACTTATTGCTTCTATGTTGTCACTTATCCCTCTCACACCAGCCACCAATGCACAGGTTCCGCGTACTATTAGTTTTATCTGTACCCCTTCGGCACTAGCTGCGTACAACGTTTTTATCATTTCAACATCTACCAGATTATTCAACTTAAGATAAATGAATGCTGGTTTGTTATCCTTTGCATTTTGAATTTCTTTGTTGATCAGTTGCATCAATCGTTTGCGCATAAAGAACGGTGAAACTAATAAATGCTTGAAGGTTCCTGTTTTGAAATTATCAGAATAGAAATTAAATACTTTTTCTACCTCTTCCGTTACTCTGCTGTCTGCAGTGAGTAAAGAGTGGTCAGTATACACACGTGCAGTATCGCCATTGAAATTGCCTGTGCCTACATGAGCATATAATTTTGTTTCATTCCCTTCTTTTCGTGTTATCAAAAACATCTTTGAATGCACTTTTAATCCGGGTACTCCGTAAATAATTTTTGCTCCCTCTTCTTGCAACTTATTCGCCCAAAAAATATTCGCTTCTTCGTCAAACCGAGCTTGAAGTTCAACAACAGCAGTTACTTGTTTTCCGTTCTTAATGGCATTAATAAGGGCTTTAACAATATTCGAGTTTTTGGCTACGCGATACAAAGTTATTTTTACGGAAGTAACTTTTGGGTCAATAGAAGCTTCTCGTAATAAGTCCACTAAATGTTCGTACGATTGATAAGGAAAAGATAATAAAACATCTTTTTCTTTTAGAACATTAAAAAGATTTGTTTTGTTAATAAAATCAGGGTGTTTCAAAGGTTGCGTTTTCTTATAGCGCAATTCGGGAGCACCAACATTTGGAAACGAAATGAAATCTTTAAAATTATGATATCGTCCTCCAGGTATAGGATTATCTTGTTTGCCAAGCTTCACTTTTTTCATAATAAAGTCAAGCATGTCTTTTGCTATTTCGCTATCGTATACCAACCTTACAGGTTGTCCCTTTTTACGATCTTTTAACCCTTTTGATATTTTTTCAACAAAACTTTTTGAGATATCGTTATCGATATCAATCTCTGCATCCCTTGTCAGCTTTATGTTATACGCTTCGGTAAAGTCATGTTTGAAGTTAGGGAAAATATCTTCAATGCAATAACGTATCACATCGTCAAGTAAAATGATGTAATTATTTTCGTTTGTTTTAGGCAATACCACAAAGCGTGAAAGCTCTTCAGTAGGCACTTCTATCAATGCATATTTATTTTTATTCTTCTTGTCATTTTTGCCTAGCTTAATAATCAAATACCCTGATTTGTCTTTCAAGTAAGGAAAGCTCGTGGTGGTATCGAGCATGATTGGAAACAAAGAAGGAAGTACATTTTCACGAAAAAATGTTTTTATATATCCTCCTTGCTCTGGCGACACCTGCTTTTCGTCAATGATGAAAATTTTGTTTTTGCCTAATTCTTTGATGATGGATTGATAAACCGTTTCAAATTTTATCTGTTGATCAATAACTGTTTTTTGAATTTTGTTGAGCAGTACTTGTGGGTTTTCGCCTATTATTTCTTCCGCTTTTTTCTGATGACGAAGCACACGTGAAATTGTAGCTACTCGTACACGAAAGAACTCATCTCTATTGTTCGAAAATATACCCAGAAATTTTATTCGCTCAAGTAAGGGTACTCTTATGTCTTGAGCTTCTTGTAATACCCTTTCATTAAACGAAAGCCAGCTAAGTTCACGGTTGATTAATACAGTGCTTTTCGATTTCATATAAAACAAAAAATAATTTTTTGCAAGGTAGTAAATTATTTCTTGTTTTTGTTTTTAGTAGCAACTGTTTTATTGTTTTTTACGGGTGGTTGTATCGCTTTTTTTGCTGTCGATTTTGGCGCTGTAGCTTTTGTAGTTTTAGGTTCTTTTTTTACGGTTTTTTTCTCCGTTTTTTGCTTGATAGATTTGTAAAATCTTTTGGCAATAATTCGCGATGCACCATAAATAATTTCATCAACTTCTTTACAAGCTTCAGGGTGAATACTGATTAGTAAATCTTCAATGTTTTTAACTAATGCAAGTTCCAAATCTTTTCTTAATTGTTTCTTGTTCATAAATTTTTATTTTTGAAAAGTGAAAATTACTAAAAAAGAAAATGGAAGAGATATATGCATTGAAATGATAACATTAACTTAACACGTTTTTGTGTTGCTATTTTGGGTTAAAATTCATCACTAAACAAAGAAAAAGCAATTTCTTTTTATCAACTATAATTTGGACTTTTTTTACTTCTCTTTTGTTTCTCAATTCTTCTGCTTTCGAGAATCAATAGTTTCGACTATTAATTGTTTTTTGGAAAACTAAACAGTACTAGTTTACCTGTCGATGCTACAAATTTTTCCCATGTATCGCAATTGTTACTTATGCCTACAATTCCACTAGTAGGAACATGTTCAATCACTTCTTGTGTTAAACGGTTGGCTGTGTTTGTTATTACAGGGTTGTGAGCAAATAACATCAATGTGTTGATTTTATTATCCATTTCAGCTATTATATCCAAATAAGTTAATTCGTTAGAATGATAAAGATGTGGCACAATAGACAAACGAGCTTGATTGAAATCGATGGTGCGCGCAAATATCAATGCGGTAGAAATAGCTCGCACAGCTGGACTGGTGATGATAGCATCAGGAACTATTTTATTCTCTTTCATCATTCTACTCATTTTTTCAGCATCGCTATATCCTCTTAGATTAAGAGGACGGTCAACATCGGCAAGTGTTCCAAGGCTTTGGTCCGATTTTGAATGACGAATTAAATAGATTATTTTCATTTCATTATTGGTTTTTAATTCACTACAAAGTTCGCAAAAAAAAATGCAAAACACAAACATTCGTTTTGTTTTGCATTTCTATTTTGAAAAACCTGTACTCTGCATAAATCTATTCCGTTTAAGCCGTTTTGTTTTTCTTTTTTTTAAGAGCTTCGTCATTTGCAAGTTGTTTCACTAATTTTTTCCGAAAAGCTTTTTCATTTGGTTTTATTATTACGAATAACTTGAAACATTCTTTTGCCAAGACTCGCGCAGCTGCACTTATTTTGTTCGACATATCATCGGCCAATTCTAAATTAACTTCTGATATTATTTTTGTGATTGCGTCATCAATCTCGTCCGCTAATAAGTTTCTTAATTCTCTTGTACGTCCCATGATTTCTATTTTTTAATTTATTGTTATTTGATTTTCTAAAAATCACCGTTACCATTCTCAGAGTGCTCCTTGGTTCACAATCGGCATTTATCTCTTCCGAATACGTAACGATGATTTTTTCTACATCTCAGGTTTTACCACGCTTTAGTCCACTACTATGGATATTGAATCCGAGTAGTCCTCTTGCACATCGCCTCTAATGATAGCTACACGAAAGAAATACCGATTCCCCGAACTTAAACCTGTTACTATTACTTTAGCACGAGTCGAAGTCTTCACGGTTTTCCAATTTGTTTCCATCGAAGGGTCGGTGCACATTTGAAACACGTAAACCAGTGTACCTTTCTCTCTTTTTTTCCTTACCTCTACCGAATTGGCTGCTTTGCCTTGTTTAGCAGATAGTTCAGGAATATTGATCGAACCCTTTTTTGCGGCTTCCATCCCAGCACTTTCAACCATTACTAGCGCCTTATCTTTGTCCACCTCGTTCACCACTACTTGCACATGAGCTACTGCGGCTTTCATTTTAATATTGAAATCCTTTTCCTTCTCTTTGATAGTAGTTGCAGTACTTGTTGGACTTTTGATTTCCAGATCTAGTTGTTTGGTAGTAGCTAACAATGCAGCTACCACAGTGGCATCGTCAGGGAAATTGGGATTGCTAGTCATTTTAGCAACCACCTTGTTTCCATAAGTCACCTTCTCCTCTGGGTTTTTTCCTCTCAAACCTTCTTTTACTTTTACCATGGCCTTTTATACCTCCTTTTTCTTCGCTTCCTTCAAACTGTATACCGGCAGTAGGGCGTTTTTCATGGCCCCGAAGCTTATATATTGCCCATCATTCTGTCTCATTTAGTTTAGTGGGCGTTTACTCAACTAAATTACTTCTATTCTTATTTTTACCTTTTCTTCAATTCCGCTTGCTTCTTCAGCAAGTTCAGTTGAAGTTTACGAACTTCCGCTTGAACATTTCGCAACTTCAAGCGGAAATTCATCAACTCCGTTTGCATCTGCATAATTTCCGTCTGAACATTAATAATTACAGCTGTTCTTTACTAAACTTCAAGCGCTTCTTCCGCAATTACAGCTGCTTCTTATTAATTTCTCACTGTTCCTTTCGCAACATCGCTTGCTCTTTACGAACTTCTCAACGAACATTGTTAAAGTTCAAGCGAACTTGCTAAAACATCGCTAGAACATTAGCAAAACTTAGGGAATACGCTTTCGCTATTGCACCAACTGCAATTAATTATTTTTAATACGAATTCAATGAACGATACTGTTTTGCTAACTTTCGTTAGACTTTGAATGTTTGTTTAGTTTTGGTAAGTGTTTCTCAAATCTACCTTTTACTCTTTGTTTGTGGGGATGCTCTTAATTCTTACTTCTTGTTTTGTTTGTTGTATTTACCTACCTTTTACGGAAGTATTAAAATCGGGTTACACTTTTCTTAAAATATTTTTTTCAAACACTTTTTGTTTTTTATTTATCCAAAAACCAGCATCTCCATTATTCATGTTCCATTTCTTGTTTGGTCACTTCATTTAACCATTTAGGTCGATTATATTTAACAATATGAAAGCTTTTAAAAGCCTATTTCATTGATTGTATAGGCGTATGGACGAAGTCCAAGGTTCTACCAATCCATGGTATGCTTCGTCCTATTATTTTGCAAGAATACTGCTCAAAAATAACAGAGAAACCTATTTTAAGTTCACCTCATTATCTTCCCAGTTCATCGATAAAACCAAAATTTTACAAAAATTTCAAATTTGCAATGCAACCTTCATCAACAGTAACGCATCTTTCACACAAATCGCAACTTTTTATCGGTTGAAATTCTATCTAGATATGTTCTTTTTTTTAATGAATAAAAGTGAGGTAAAAAGCGAGATTAAAAAAAATATTTTTATTTCAGAGGCAACCTTTTTCGAAATTTACGTCAGACCAAAAAGCTCGGTGAAATGAACGAAATGATAGCCCAACGCACAAAAATAAATAACTTCATATTCAATAAGTTACACCAATTCACAAAAAAACTTAAAAAATAAATTTGTTTTTGTCAATTCGAATATTTTACTTTACCCATCGAAATATGTTAAGAAAATATGATTTTTGTCAGATAGAAAATTGTTTTTTCGCACGAAAATAACTGCGAAAACGCAGGTTTGAGGTAAAAAGAATAACAAAATATTAATAAATAATAGAGTATAAACCCAATTAAAGCAAAAACAACATGAAGAAACGAAAGAGTAAAAAACAAACAACAACAACAATTAATAATTAATTACAAACCCCAAAAACAAAAAACAAATGACGAAAATTACAAAAACAACAAAAGCAGCTAGACCTATATATAGGTGGTTGCTTGTTACGATGGTTCTTTTAGGACTTGCGAGTACGAATGCAAGTGCGCATTGCGTGGGGACGACCGCGGGTACCCCTCTTACTAATATTACGGGCGCTTTTCAGTCTCTGAGTGTGCCGGCTGGAAATATTACTTACAACGAATTTTATGCGTTTGCAGGAGCAACGTATACATTTTCAACCTGCGTTGCAGATGGAGGAGTTAATAACGGCCAAGATACTTGGATGGATTTAACTGATGCGGCCAATACTTCCATAACATCCGCAGACGATATATGCGATGGAGCAGCGGCAAAGATAGTTTGGACTTGTTCTACGTCAGGTGTTTACCGAATTCATCTTAGTTTATATAGTGGTTGTGGTGCTCTCCCAGCTGGGCAGGTAATGCGTTATATGGCAACAGGATTGCCTACACCACCAACATTTTTTTGTATGACATCTACTAATGCAGGTGTAATGTTTAATTACACTGCATCGTTCCAACAAACAGCACTTTTAAATTCAGGTGCCGCTTATTTTTACGCAACCCCTTTGTTAGCAGGGGCAATTTATACTTGGTCTAACTGTACTACCGAAGGTGGAAGTGGAACCGATACTTATTTAAGACTATATGATGCTGCAGGTACTTTAATAGCCTTCGCAGACGATATATGTGGTGCAAGTGCAAAAATTGTTTACACAGCAACAACTACAGGAACTTATTATATTCATCTTGCAAATTATTCTTGTAATGCATTATCCTCAAACGAACGTTTAGGTTATATGTTCGTTCCTCCTCCATCTAATCCTACCATTTCAGGAATATCCCCTTCTACTAACTTATGTACCGGAGGTGGACAAACGGTAACAATTACAGGAAATAATTTTACAGGTACTACTGCCGTTACTTTTAACTTAGTTAATGCAGCTTCATTTGTAGTTGTAAATGCAACCACTATTACAGCCGTTACTCCAGCAGGTCTTACCGCAGGGATAGTAAGGGTTACAAATCCAGGAGGTACAGGAACCAGTACTGCTTATACAGTATCTACCAACCCAACATTAGCCATATCTCCTACTTCAGGAACCTACTGCGGAACTGCAATAGGATTAACGGCTTCGGGAGCCAGTACGTATTCTTGGTTACCAGCTACTGGTTTAAGTGCTACCACCGGGACTAGTGTAAGCTCGAGCCCGTCTGCTACTACTACTTACACAGTGACAGGCACGAATGCTATTGGTTGTACAGGTACAGCAACTTCAGCTATTACACTTGGTTCAATTGTAACAATAGGGTCGGTTACTGCGACCCCGAATGCGGTTTGTAGTGGTGGAAGTTCAGTCTTGAACGCAACTGCTACCTATCCTACTTCAGCAAACCAGGTTTATTTAATACCATTCGGACAATTAGATAACTTACCAGCAAATTGTTCCCCTACTGTTACTTATTCTAGTGGTAACGTAGGATTTCATTTCACAGATGTTTTGCCAGCTGGCACTGTAATAAATAGTATTACTGCCGAATTGGCGGTTGGAGTTGAATGTGCTGGTGGAGTTCATACCACTACCTGGAATGGAGTTTCACAGGCAACCTTTTCCACTACCGGAGATTGTAGTTGCGGACCGACTCTTAATGGAATAAAAACAGTATCTATTTCTTCGGCTAATTATTCAATTGGCGGATTAAATTCATTCTTAACCAATGCTAGTACTTTTGGTTTAATGCAAAGTGCTGCAATTGGAAATAGTTATGCTCGAGTAACAGTTAATTACACCGTTACGTCTGCTGTTCCTTCATCCGGCTTTAGCTGGTCTGGTGGTTCATTAAGTGGGGCAATTGGCGCCAGTCAATCGGTATCAGGTATTGTATCCACTACAAATTATACTGTAACTGTGACCCAAGGTTGCTCTGCTTCAGGAAACGTAACTATTACTTCCGGTGTTGCCTTATCATGCGGTGCACCAACAGTAACTGGTGCAACTGCCTGTCAGGGAATTCAAACCGTGAACGCTAATCCTATAGGAGGAGGGGGGCCATTTACTTATGCCTGGACAGAAGATGGTATTTCATTCGGAGGTAATACGGCAAGTATTTTATCAAGTACAGGTACTCATACTTATGCGGTAGGAATCGTGGATAATTGCGGTGCAAACTGCACCTCATCAGGCGTATCAGTTACCACAGTTGGGTCTCCTACAGTATCAGTATCGCCTACTGTTGCAACCGTTTGTAATGGTGTTGGTCCTGTGTTAACAGCCAGTGGTGCTGCTACCTATACTTGGTTGCCAGCTACAGGTTTGTCAGCTACTACAGGAGCAAGCGTTACTGCAACTCCTGCTGCTAATACGACCTATACAGTAACTGGTTCGAACGCTGCTGGATGTTTAAGTACAGCTAGTGCGGTCATTACTGCAGGTGGTGTAACTCCTACAGTAAGTTCAGTAATAGCTACACCAGCTTCAGTTTGTTCTGGTGGAAACAGTGTGCTTGCCGCGTCAGCATCTGCTGTATTACCTTCACCGGCTAGTGGGTATTCATTTACACAATCGACAACAACTTATTCACCACTTTCGGGTGCGACAATTGTTAGTCAATCACCAAGTTATGATGATGATTCAAATTTCGGTCCATTCAACATTGGATTTACATT
Source organism: uncultured Bacteroidota bacterium (assembly GCA_903911435.1). Classification (GTDB taxonomy): domain Bacteria; phylum Bacteroidota; class Bacteroidia; order 2-12-FULL-35-15; family 2-12-FULL-35-15; genus 2-12-FULL-35-15. Next base: position 403 of record CAIWDF010000277.1, on the reverse strand, counting down.
CAGTTATCATGGTGCTTCATTCACAACTATTGGATTGAGCGATAATTGTTATGCAATGTTGGGAGGAGCAACCTCTACAAATTATAATCCACTAACTGGACTATCTAATGCTATAGCAGTAATGGGAGCTGACATGTTAGGAAATTCGGCAACCCACCAGTTACGTTATTTAACAACTGGTACTGCCGGTAACCAAATATTTACTGCAGAATGGTTTCACTGGGGCAAATACAGTTCAGGAACAGATGAATTTAGCGTTCAGTTACAATTATTTGAAGCAACAGGTCAAATTAGTATCGTTTATCAACCTGTTACCCCAGCTTCTTCTTTTACAGGAGAGGTTGGAATAACTGGCGCATCCGTTGCTGATTTTAACAACAGAACAACAGGTTCAGACTGGTCA
>CAIWDF010000276.1 GCA_903911435.1 uncultured Bacteroidota bacterium | reverse complement strand
AATTAACCAAAACCCAATTGGTAAATCATCCATTCCGCTCAGAATTGACCAAAACCCAATTGGAAAACCATCCGTTTCACGCAAAACGGAGAAAAACCTAATTCGGAAATATCCGAAAAGATGAATTTTGGGTATACTTATCTATAGGTAGGATGTAAAAACGTAAATTTTCATGTGAATTGAAGTTTGGAATTGGAACGAATAGCTCTGTTTGTTCGAAAAACAAATTTTAGCATACTCCGCTTGACGAGTGGTGTAAGGTTATCAAAACGAGTGCTTATAAAAAGCAACTAAAACGAGATGACATGCATAACTGCACCCGATAGCAGCGAAAAGCCCGAAGCGCATGGGCTCGTGCGGTGGGCGGACTTGTAGCGGATAGCGGGAAGAAGGTGAATGAAGAGGAAGAAACTGCCTGCTCTGGTTTATTGTTTGGTTTTAAGTGTTTTTAGTTCGGTTTTTAATTGTTCAAGTGCTGTTTGGGTGGAGGTGATGATTTGGTGAAGCATTTCCTCGTTTGATTTGGTTGGTTTTCCTTTTTTGAGGGTTTGCTCTAGTGCCACAATGTGGTTGAAAACGCTAGTAATGCCAACAATACCTACTGATGTTTTAAGCTTATGAATGAGTTCCTTTATGTTTTTCCAGTCGGCTTTTTGCTGACAAAGCACGATGGTTTCTAACATGGTTGAAGAATCGGTAATGAATGTATCGATGATGGTGATGATAAATTCGTTGTTTCCTTCGGATAGTTTGTTGAGATAAGTTAAATCGAAGAGCTTATCGGTGACAATAGGATTTTCGCTGCGTTTGTTTGTTTTTGGTGCTTTGTTTGTTTTTGTTTTTTGGGTGTTGTTGGCACTGGTTGCTTGTTGTATTTTGTCGTACAAAGCTTGTTGGCTAAATGGCTTGGAGATGTAATCGTTCATTCCCAAGGCTATGCATTTGTCGGCTTCGCCAACGAGTGCGTGGGCTGTCATGGCAATAATGGGAACGGACGATTTTGGCTCGTCCATCTGTTGACGGATGTATTGGGTGGTTTGATATCCATCCATTTCGGGCATTTGAATGTCCATCAAAATAAGGTCGTAATTGTTTTGGCCAATTTTATCAATGGCAATTTGTCCGTTCTCGGCAATATCGAGATTGGTTTGCCATTTTTTGAATATTTTTTTAGCTACCAACTGATTCATGGTATTGTCTTCAGCAAGCAATATGTTGAGTCCTTTTAGTTGGAGTTGTTCGGTAGAAGTGTTTTCGGTGTTGGTGGCGATTTGTTTTGTATCGGCTTCTTCGAAAGATAAAAGGAAAGAGAACGTAGTGCCTACATTTAGTTCGCTGTTCACAAAAATGCTTCCTCCTTGCAATTCCACCAGTTGTTTGGCAATAGTAAGGCCTAAACCTGTACCACCAAACTTACGTGTAGTTTCGTTGCTTGCCTGACTGAATCGGTCGAATATACTTGCGAGTTTTTCGGGTGGTATTCCAACACCCGTATCGCTTATTTTGAACAAAAGTGTGTAGAGATTGGTTGACTTGCTTTTGAGCGAAACATCAATAACTACCTTACCGTTTTCGGTAAATTTAATAGCATTGGCAGTGAGGTTTATTAATACTTGGCGAAGCCTAATGCTGTCGCCAAGAACGATGGAAGGCACTTTTTTGTCTATTTTAAATGACAGAGCAATGTCTTTTGAAACGGCTGTAAGGAATAGGGTTCGAGTGAGGTCTTCTAAAAGTCCTTTTAAATTGAAAGGTTGGTTTTCGAAAGAAATTTTACCCGATTCTATTTTTGAAAAGTCGAGAATATCATTGATAATGGTCAATAGTTTTTCGGCCGAAACATTGATGGCATCAACCGATTCGCGTATATCGGGAGTAAGGTTTTCGGAAGATAATATTTCGGACATACCAATGATTGCATTCATAGGAGTACGGATTTCGTGCGACATGTTGGCAAGAAACAAACTTTTAGCACGATTGGCTTCTTCGGCCTGTATGGTCATTTCGTGAGCTTTCAAGTTAGCTGCCTCGAGATACATATTGGTCTCAATTAGATCATTTTCAGCATTGATTCTGTTCTTAACATTCACCATCAGTTGAGTGAAAAGTTGAAGAATATAATTGTATTCATCGGTATCGAAATGGTTAATTTCGTTAGAAGAAAAAGTAACAAGACCAAGGCAATCGGTGCCAGCCATCATGGGAATGATGAGGGTGCTTTTGATTCCGATGTTGCTTAAATGATTGCGCAATGGCACAGAAGGAAGTTGTAAAACATCAGGAAAATAAACAGTTTGGCCATGTTCATGCAATTTTATAAATTCGTTGATGTCGGAGAATGAAAAGGTTTTTGATTCGTAATCTTTGTGTTCAAACGAGGAACTTCGCCATTCGTATTCGCTTTTTGCAGAAGCATTAGTATGGTTGTATTTAATGACATTACAAATATCTGCCTTTACAAATTCGCCAATCGTTCCAAGCGCATTTGTAATGGTTTCGAGAACATGCGAAATAGGAATGTTAATGAATTGAGTAGCCACCTCGAGCATAATCTTTCGCATCTGCGTTTGCTTAAACAATGTACTTTCGGCTTCTTTCTGAAGCGTGAAATCCCAATTGGTTCCAATCATTTTAATAGGATTACCGGCATTGTCTCGGTTTACAATACCAAGGGCGCGAATGTAACGGATGGAACCATCATGTAATTTGATTCGAAATTCGGTATCGAAATCTTTTTCACCTATAAGTGCCATTTGTATTTCATTCACTGCTCTTTCTCTATCTTCATCAACAATAGAATTAGCCCAAGTTTCGAAGTGAGGAATAAAACTATCGCTGTTTTGTTTATAAAGCGCAAACATCTGCTCGTCCCAATAAAGATGATTGTTCGCTACTACATGTTCCCAAACCCCTACTCTACCAGCTCTAGTGGCGAGTTCAAGTCTTTCAGAAATGAGTTTTAGTTTATCCTCTGCTTGTTTTCGTTCAGTAATATCAGTTAGCGATGTAACCCTTACATCCTTGCCTTTGTAGTGCATCATTTTTCCATTCAACACACAAGGGAAAGTAGAGCCATCTTTACGTATAGCAACAGCCTCGTAAGGTTTTTGATAGCCACTAATCATTTTCTGCATCACCATATCTCGGTATTCAGGAGCTATCCAATCAGTTCCATACCTACCAAGTGCTTCTTCGGTGGTGTATCCAAAAATTTCTTCGGCAGCATTATTTTGCTCTATACAAATTCCTTTTTCGGAAAAGAATATAGCTTCGAAAGAAGCTTCGGATAATCCTTTGTATTTTTCCGTACTTTCTTCCAGTTCATCTTCTGCTCGTTTCCGCTCACTAATATCTCTTATGATGGTAAGAATTCTTTCTTTTTCGTAATAAACTATTCTTGCTTCAAAATAATAATCAACATCAGCAATGCGCAATGAATATTCAATAACCTCTAAAGCTTTTGAATAAATTACTCTTGTAGCTGCCGCTTTGAATTTATCAGCTATGTCGACAGGCAGAATATCAATCAAACTTTTTCCAAGAAAGTTATCGGGAGTGGTATATAAGCGAGAAGGTTCGGAAACACTATAGTCAATAAAAGTGTAGTTAATGGTTTCGATAACAAACATGATATCGGGTATAGCTCCAAGTATTGCCTTGTTATGTGCTTCACTCTTTTGTAAGTCTGAAACAGATTTTTTTTGTTCAGTTATATCTCTCCCATAAATATTAACATATGTTTCGTTTTCGACAGGTGTAAACAAAAATGAATACACCTTTATTCCGACTACAAGTTCTTTTTCAATAGGTTGATTTCCGGCTAAGACCGCTTCAACACCTTGCATAAAATCCAAAGAAACAGGAGCGCCTTCCGACAATCCATATCGTTTCAAAACCTCAACACTTGCCCTATTGGCGTATAATAATATTTTATCAAAACTGACTCTAAGTATCGGATCAGGGCTTTCGGCCGGAATACGAGACAGATTTAATATTTGTTCGTGTGCAGTTTGTAATAAATTTTTATTTAGGATATTAACATACAATGCTCCGGCCATATTGCAAATAAAGGAAAGCAGAAGAATGTCATCTTCGGTATAGACATTAGGTTCGGCATCAACAATACCAAATGCCCCTACTATTTCATCACCGTTTTTTACAGGAAGATACAATCTACATCGTACATCGAAAGAACGTTTACTGGATATGGTAAGGTGTTTAATATCTAACAAAACATCAGGGACATATATCATTTCACCGGATTTGTAAACCAAACCAGGATGTCGGTTCATTGCAGTAGTGTCGGCATCAATAAATTCTGCTTGATTAAAACCCTTTGCGAAAAGTAATCGTAATCGTGATTCGATTGGATCAAAAAGGTAAAGTCCAGTGTGATCGCATTTAAAGTTGTCTTCAAGAATTTTCTCAACCCAATCAACTAGTTCTTCAAGTGTACTAATACGTGAAGAAACAGTAGAAAACTTGTCGAGACTTTTTATAAAACTTTTATAAGAACTCTTCATTTAATTGTTCAACGAATTGTAAGCAACAATTGCCGCGTTAACACATTCTTCATCTTGTTTGTAATGACCACCACTTATTCCGATTGCTCCAATGGTTTCTTCTTCATCCTTAATCGGAGAACCTCCTCCTAAAAGAATAAAATCTTTGAATTGTTGAACTCCATGAAATAAAATTGGATCTTCTTTAATAAAGGAATACCAACTCTCCCCGCTAGGTATACCGTATCCAACAGCTGTAATAGCTTTTTTACGCGAAGCGTCAACAGTAACCAAAGGAGAATGATCCATTCTGTAAAATGCTTTTAAAATTCCACTCTCATCAACAAAAGTGATTGATATCTTTATGTTCAAGTCAACTGCTTTTTTCATTGCAGCTTCTGCCATAGTTAAACATGCGTTTATGCTTAAGCTTTTTTTAATAATTGGTTTCATGAAATTTATATTCTAATATTTAATCTATACTTATCATTCTGTGTCTACTTATCGATTTAATTCGCAAAAAGTAAATTGATGAATCATGTGTGCAAAAATAAAGAAATATCAATGTTGAACACTTTTATATTTAGGAATATTGTTCAATTGCTATTTATTAATTATTTCATTTAATACCTAACTGTAATGGGAAGCTCGCCTTTGTTTGATTGTTAAACAACAATAAAATCACTGTGTTTGTACCAACTCACCTTTTATTCCTCACAAAAGTAAAAATCCTTTGAGTGATTCGAAAACCGAAAAGATTGAAAAGAAAGATGTAAAACTTAGAAGTAGCTGACGACTTGAGAGGAGTATATTGGTTTTTTACAAGTTTGTTAAAATAATCAATTGCCCTTTTAGGATCTTCGAAATAGAGCATACGTATACAATCAAAAATAATTTGTTTCCAACCAGTTTCACGTTGAGGTGTGAACTGTTGATGTGAGACTAAATACTGCTTTATTTTTACACGAAGCTGTATGGCTCTTTCCCAATTGTCTGCTTTATTAGTAGAAGAAATCGAGCCAATAGTATGTTCGTGAATATTGGTAAGTGGATGACTGTCGAAGGTTACTGAATTTTGAGCCACCAGGAGGTTAAACAGAAGCTCGGTTTCCTGACTACTTAGGCTATTTTCATTCCAGCCATTTACAGCAAGTATTGAATTTTTAGGATAAAGGTTTGAACACGTACAACCGGCAAGTCCAATTATCAACTCGAGCCAAATATCATTAGTGAGTGGGTTCGAAACTCTTAATGCATTAGTTTTAGAAATACGATAATATGAACCAATTATAATGGAAGTTGGGTTCTTACAGACAAGTTCCACTTGATGTTCAAGTTTATTTGGCAATAATTCATCATCCGCATCAAGAAACTGAAGGTATTCACCTTTGGAAACAGAAAGCCCATGATTACGAGCAGAAGTGGCACCTTTGCGGTTTTGAGTGACGATGATGAACGGAAAAGGAGATTGTGTTTTGAGTTGAGTAATGACATCGAGTGTGTTGTCAGTAGAGCCATCATTAATACAAATAATCTCTATGTTTTGATACGTTTGATTGAAAACTGAAGTAAGGCATCTTTGCAACGTAAGTGCAGCATTGTAAGCTGGAATGATGACGGAGACAAGCATTGATGAGTTATTTGATGTAATTCAATTTGCGCAAATCGTCAATTAAAATTTTATTGTAGAGATCGACTCCAAGCTGATTGAGGTGATGAGAGTCGTAGAAATGCTGTTCGGAATTGAAATTAGAATTGAATGAGTAGTCGAGGTATTTGATGTTGTATTTGTTTGATAAATCAAGAAATATTTTAGAATAACGGTCATGTTCATAACGACTTTTTTCTTTAGGGAATGGGGTGGTAGTAGTGATGATTGGAATATTTTTATCTTTGAAATATTGTAAGATTTTATCGAGGTACTCAATTTGTAAGGTACTAGGTAAGTATTGATTTTCGTAGTCTTGAAAAGGTAATGAATATTTTAGAGTATCGAATTTTTCGTTGTATCCATTACCGATGTAGGAAGAATCGAAATAACTAGGTGGAGAATTCTGATTGAAGAAACGTAGTCCGAGCATGTTGGCAATTTGAGGATTGGTATAACAAGTAGCCATTTGCAGAGCGGCTTTTGTGGATGAAATATTTTGAATAAGGTCAGATGAAGATTCAAATCCATTGTTATTAAAAGCGCCATCGTATAAATCGAAAATGACAAGCTTGCAACTTTTGGGGGTGATATAATTGTTGACGATGTAAAAGGTGTTCAAAGGACTTTGGGAACTAGAACCAAGGTTGAACATGTTAAGCCCAAGTCGTTTGAAATTTCGGGGGTCGTAACCACGATAAGCATGAGAGGAGCCGATGACAATAATATCGTAACTGGTAGAAAGATTAAATTCCTTGAACTTTTGATAGGAGTTACCACCTT
>CAIWDF010000275.1 GCA_903911435.1 uncultured Bacteroidota bacterium | reverse complement strand
TGAGTCATTCTACCTGTTGGTTGAGTCACTCTACCAGTTGGTAAAGTCATTCTACTTGTTGGTTGAGTCACTCTACCAGTTGGTAAAGTCATTCTACTAGTTGATTGAGTCGTTCTACCTGTTGGTTGAGTCGCTCTACCAGTTGGTAAAGTCATTCTGCAAGTTGGTTGAGTCGCTTTACTAGTTGGTCAAAACTTTCTACCTATTGGCAAAGCTCAAATACTGTTTTATGACGTAGAAGGTAAATTAATTCAATCGCTTGAACTTACTCAAAAAGGTCAAGGGCAATTAAATGTTTTTACCCAAGATTTAAGCAATGGTATGTATTCTTATAACTTGGTAGCGGTTGTTAAAATAATTGATACAAAAAAGATGGTGAAACAATAATCTATGATTTTTTATACCGAGTATAAAGCCCTGCCAAAAGCGGGGCTTTATTTATTTTAACATTACTTCACCAAATGTAAAAAATTGTTCTTATTTTTGGTCTCCTTTATTTCGCAACGAATAGGGATGTAGTTTTATTAAATACCAGTACACATGAGAAAAATTACTTTTACTAATTATATTACTTACACTAAAGGCAAAGCCATAGCCATCGTGCTATTCATGATGGTGTCTGTTGGTGCACAATCGCAAGTTTTTTGGCAAGAATCGTTTGGTACAGGTGCTTGTCTTCAAGGGCAAAGTGCTGCTGCTTACATGGGCTCCAATGGAGCATGGACCATCGGTTCGCCCGGAACCAATAATGCACAAGCCAACGCTTGGTTTGTTAGTTCTACCGAAGCAGGCATGGGTGTGGGTAATTGTGGAGACGGATGTTTAGACGTTGGCAATTCGGGACTGAATAATCAAACCTTACACATAGGTGCTAATGATGGATTTGTTCTCGATGAAGGAGCATCTTATGATGCAGGCGGAATGTGTGGTTTGGGAATCTGTGTACTCACCGATACACGCGCACAATCGCCAACCATTAACTGTACAGGTCATACCAATATTACCCTTTCATTTAACTACATGCTGCACGGTACAGCTGCAAGCGATTTTATGACAGTGGAATATTCTATCAATAATGGTACCTCTTGGACTTTGTTATCCACACCTGCCATCACTTCATTTGGCACTTGTTCGCCACAAGGTCTGTGGACAGCGTATTCGGTGGCATTGCCAGTAGCTTGTAATAATGTGGCAAGTGTAAAAATTGGTTTCCGTTGGAAAAACAATGATGATGGAGTAGGCACCGACCCTTCGGTAGCCATTGACGATATTACCCTTGCCACTCCTTCGGCCAATAGCATCACCTTAGGTGCAATCGTTGGAGGCCCATTTTGTGCTTGTTCTACCATAAATGTTCCGTTTACGATATCAGGTGTATTTAATGCCGGTAACACATTCACTGCGCAAGTTTCGGATGGGACAGGAAGTTTTGCTGTTCCAACATCTACCTCAATGATTGGAGGAACCTCATCAGGAACCATTTCGTTGACATTGCCATGCTTTTCTGCAACAAGTTCGGGGTTTTTAATTCAAATTGTTAGTACCAACCCCGCATTAATAAGCAACATAAGCCCCCCAATCACCATCACCAATTCTTCGGCAGCATTTACTTTTATTCCCCCTTATTGCCAAAACGATTTTAATCCTTTCCCTATTTTTATCGGTGCAGGAACCGCAGGAGTGTTCACATCTAGTCCTGCTGGGCTGGTATTTGCTAATTCATCAACAGGAGAAGTTAACTTAGCAGCAAGTGCCACAGGTACTAATTTTACAGTTACCAATACAGTAGCAGCAACAGGAGGTTGTCCTCAGGTTACTGCTACATCAAACATTTCAATAACAGTTGCTCAGAATTCCAATTTTTCATATTCATCATCTGCTTATTGTACAGGAGCAGGAAATCAAACACCTACCATTACGGGTGTTGCAGGAGGTTCGTTTTCGGCAACCCCCGCAGGCTTATCCATAAATGCGGCCACCGGAGTAATCAATTTAGCTGCAAGTTCGGCAGGAACGTTTAGCATTACTTATTCATTGTTCACAGGCACTTGTCCTAGTTCAACATCTGTAAACGTAACCATCACAGGCTCGGCAGTTTCTACCTTTAATTATTCTGGTTCGCCCTATTGTTCCACAGCAGCCAATCCTTCACCAACCTTCACAGGAGGAGGTATTGCAGGTAATTTTACTGCTACTCCAGTAGGCTTAGTGTTTGTAAATGCTGCCACCGGTGTGGTGAACATAGGGGCTAGCACACCCGGAACATATACTGTTACCAATACGGTAGCAGCTTCGGGAGGTTGTTTGGGTTCTTCATCCACTGCTACCTTTGTTATAAGTGCATTGGCTAATGCTGGGTTCAACTATTCTGCAGCAGCTTATTGCCAGTCGGGTACTAATCCACTGCCTACCGTTACTGGTGTTGCAGGAGGTACGTTCACATCTACCCCTGCAGGCTTAAGTATCAACTCCTCCTCGGGATTAATTAATTTAGTAGGTAGCACCCTTAATACCTATACCGTCACCTACACCACTTCAGGTGCTTGTTCATCGTCTTCTTCAGTTACGGTTGGCATCACTACTGCACCTGTTGGAACATTTAATTATGCAGGAACGCCTTATTGTTCTTCGGCAACCAATCCATTACCAACGTTTACAGGAGGAGGTATAGCTGGTACATTTAGTTCCACTCCAGGTTTAGTGTTCGTGAACACTGCTACTGGCGAAGTGAACCTATTGGCAAGTACAGCAGGAACTTATACCGTTACCAATACCATTGCTGCATCGGGAGCATGTTCGGCTTCCACATCCACATCTACTATTGTTATAAATGCTGCACAAGATGCATCATTTAGTTTTGCTTCGCCTAGTTATTGCCAAGCAGGAACCAATCCAAGCCCAAACATTACAGGAACAGCTGGAGGAACTTTTACAGCCACCCCTGCAGGACTAGTTTTCTCCAATGCCACCACAGGGTTGATTAACATAGCTGCAAGTACCATTAATAGTTATGTCATTACGTACACCACAGCAGGGCCTTGTGCAGCCACTTCATCGGCTTCTTTAGATGTAGTCAATTCACCTATTGCTTCGTTTAGTTATACAGGAAATCCATATTGTACTGATGGTAGCGACCCTTCGCCAACTTACAGTGTAGGTGGAGTAGCAGGGACATTTAGTTCAACAACAGGTTTAGTATTTGTTGGTGGAGGTGCAGCTGGTCAAGTCGACTTATCAGCAAGTACCCCCGGAAGTTATACCGTTACCAATTTTATAGCAGCACTTGGTGGATGTCCGTCTGTAACCGCAACATCTATTATTGATATCAATGTTGCAGAAGATTCTTCCTTTAGTTATTCAGCAAACGACTATTGTCAATCAGGTACAAATCCAATTCCAACCATCACGGGAACTCCTGGTGGGACGTTTTCATCAACCCCAGGTTTGGTGTTTGTGAGCGCAAGTACAGGAGAAATTAATTTGGCAGCAAGTACTGCAGGTGGTCCGTATAATATCACGTATACCACACCAGGCCCAAATTGTATTAGTACTATGACAGTAGCTGTTACCATCAGTGCAGCTCCCGTTGCAACATTTAGTTATCCTTCTTATGCTTATTGTCAGAATGGTACTAATCCATCACCAACTTATAGTGGAGGAGGCACAGCAGGTAACTATTCTGCTTCACCAGCAGGTCTTACATTTGTGAGCACTACCACAGGTGTTGTTAATTTGCTTACTAGTATTCCAGGAACCTATGTGATAACAAACAATGTTACATCTACAGGTGTTTGTCCTCCGGCTACAGATACCACCACCATTGTCATTGATGCTGCCTCAACTGGAGCTTTCTCGTATACAGGCAGTCCATATTGTCAGAACGGAACCAACCCTGTGCCTGCATTTACTCTTGGTAGTGTAGCTGGTACATTTACATCAACCCCTTTAGGATTAAGTATCATAGCTACAACAGGTGCTGTGAACCTTGGTTTAAGCACTGCCAATACGTATACGGTTACCAATACCATTGGTGCTTCAGGTGCTTGTCCGGTAGTAGTGAATACTGCAACCATTCAAATAGTAGCATCGCCAGTAGCTACGTTCAGTTATACACCAATGTCCTATTGTCAGAACGCAACCAATCCTTCACCTGTTTTTAGTGGAGGTGGCACGGCAGGATCATTTACATCAACTGTTGGATTAAGTATCAATGGTAGTACTGGTGTTGTATCGTTGTTGTCAAGTTCGCAAGGAACTTATTTGGTAACTAATACTATTGCTGCCACAGCCAGTTGTGCTGCAGTAACTGATACTTCAACGATTATCATCCATTCGAATCCAATTGTTACCATAAACTCGCCTGCTATTTGTCAAGGACAAGCTGCCACATTAACAGCGGCAGGTGCCATAAGCTATACTTGGTCAGCGGGAGCAACATCAACAGGTACATCAACCGCTACAGCATCTCCTGCAGTTACCACTACTTATACCATTACTGGTATAGGTGCAGGTGGATGCACAGGCTCTGCACTTTCTACAGTAACGGTAAATAATTGTAACATCGTTCCAAATTTTGTTGCTGACGATACAGTATTGTGCCAAAGTGGTTGTGTTACCTTCACCGATTTGTCTACAGGAAATCCAACCAATTGGCAATGGGTATTTCAAGATGGAACACCATCTACTTCCACATCAAGTGGTCCAATCAATGTTTGCTACTCCACGTTAGGAAGTCATTTTGTAACCCTCATTGTTTCTAATTCTACAAGTACAGACACTTTAACACGGAATTTTTATATCGATGTGGTTGAGCCAATACCAGTCACCATCACCGGTATTACCACTATTAATTCTTGCGAAAGTACAGAGTTGACAGCGATGCCAGCTGGTACAGCTTATCTATGGGGGCCTAATGATGCAGTGAATTGTAATACCTGTCAAACCGCCACCATGTCACCAACCGTTACTCAGCCTTATTATGTAACCTATACGGATATCAATGGTTGTACCGATTCTGATACTACGATAGTGGTAGTAACAGATGTTTATACCTATTATATGCCAACGGGATTGTCTCCCAATGGCGATGGAAATAATGATGTCTTGTATGTTCATGGAAGAGGAATTGATTATTTCGATCTAAAAATATTTGATAGAGTAGGAGAGAAGGTGTTTGAAACAACCTCGTTCGATAGTGGCTGGGATGGAACCTGGCATGGATTAGGAATGAATGACAATTCGTTTACATATGCCCTTTCTGTAACCTATTGCACCGGTCAAACGGTCAAGGAAAATGGGACATTGACAGTAGTAAGATAATATATTAGAAATCGAAAGAACTAATTTTTTGAAAATAGATTTATGAAAAGAATTATACCAATATTATTCGCACTTGTTCTTGCAGCAAAGATTACTTTAGCACAGGATCAACATTTCTCTCAGTTTTATAATTCACCCGTTGCCTCAAATCCAGGCAATACAGGTGTTTTTAATGGTGATTTAAGAGCCTATACTTTGTACCGTATGCAGTGGTTTACAGTTAGCACACCTTATAAAACATTTACCGTTTCGTTGGACGCTCCTATTTTCAAGAAAAGGATGAGAAATAAAGATTTCTTCTCGGCAGGAATCAATTTTAGCAATGATAATCAAGGAACGGTAAAATTGAAAACGAATACTTACAATGCTACCGTGTCATTCACCAAATTTATTGGCGGAAGACAAAAACACAACATCACACTTGGTTATTCAATCGGGTATGCTTTGAAAACGGCTGCTTTAGGAACTATTAAATGGGACAATCAATGGGATGGAGAACAATATAATCCTGCTATACCAAGCGGTGAATCTATAGGTGGAGGTGCAGGTTATTTAGATATGTCAACAGGTTTGGTATGGACCTTCACCACTGACCATTTATTCAGAAGTGCATTAGGATTTTCGTTTCATCACTTTACCATGCCAAACAATTCACTTGTTGGTGGCTTCGAAAAATTATATCCCAAAATGGGGGTGCAATGGAATTCGAATTTCAAATTGAGTGAAACAAGCAACACTACTGTGGAGCCAAGCATCATGGTAGCACAACAAGGAACAACCATGTTGTTAAATGCAGGAGCAAGCGTAAAATATGTTCTTACTGAGCATTCTCATTATACCTCCAACCAAAGTGACAAAGCCTTACATCTTGGTTTGTATTATCGTTTACGCGATGCAATGTTTGTTGCCTTCCGTTTCGACTACAATGATATCTCAGCAGCGTTGGCATATGATATCAATATTTCTGGACTTACTCCAGCTTCGCATTCAGTAGGCAGTTTCGAGATTATGTTATCTTATCGTGGCTTATTTGGGCAGAAAGAAGCTAAACTTAAATCAACACGTTTCATGAACTAAATAATGCCACTTTGGCATAAAATTAGTTTTGGCAAAGGTTTTGACTAAATGAGAATCTAAATTACATTAATTAATATCAATAACTAAAAAACAAAAATTATGGCATTAGAAATTACAGATGCTAACTTTGAAGAGTTAGTGTCGAAATCAGACAAACCAGTATTACTCGACTTTTGGGCTGAATGGTGTGGACCATGTAGAATGGTAGGACCTATTGTAGAAGAATTATCAAAAGACTATGAAGGAAAAGCGATAGTAGGGAAAATAGACGTTGACAGCAACGCCAATGTCTCTGCTATGTTTGGAGTTCGTAATATTCCTACTATATTGTTCTTCAAGGGAGGACAAGTTGTGGATAAACAAGTTGGAGCAGTACCAAAATCGGTACTCGATGCTAAACTTAAAGCCCTATTGTAGTTCTTCGTGTTGGAAAAAGTATTGAGTAGTAAGTTCAGTTAATCAACTAAGCTGCCAACTCATTATTCAATACGGTTCAACACTTTCCTTTTATGAACACAATCAATCATCAAACATTACAGCATTTTACTCATCTTGAATTATTAGCGAAACAAGTAGTAGAAGGCTTCATAACTGGACTTCATAAGAGTCCTTTTCATGGCTTTAGCGTGGAGTTTGCCGAGCATCGATTGTACAATACAGGTGAATCAACCCGACACATTGATTGGAAGCTTTTTGGAAGAACGGATAAGTATTTTGTTAAAAGGTTTGAGGAAGAAACCAATCTTCGTTGCCAAATCATTATTGACAATTCTTCTTCAATGTATTTTCCTTTACCAGATGGGAAAAACTCAAAACAAAACAAAATCACTTTTTCGGCTTATTGTGCAGCTGCTATTATTGCCTTGATGAAAACACAAAGGGATGCTGTAGGCTTAAGTGTCTTTTCTGAAAAGGTTGAATCACACACTCCTGCCAAATCAAGCACGCTTCATCATAAGTTGCTTTATCATCAATTGGACGAATTGATACAGCCTTTTGATGTAAAAGTTCATAAGAAAACATCTGCAGTAATAGCTTTGCACGAAATAGCGGAGGCGATTCATAAGCGTTCGCTTGTTATCATCTTTAGTGATATGATGGATTCACAATCCAATTCAGAAGAAGTATTTTCCGCACTTCAACATTTGAAACACAATAAACACGAAGTGATATTGTTTCATGTTGTTGATAAACAAAAAGAGCTTGATTTCGAATTTGATAATCGTCCTTACCGTTTTGTAGATATGGAAACAGGCGAAGAGGTCAAACTACATCCCAATCAGATAAAGGAGAATTACCTAAAACAAATGTCAGAATATAAAACAGAACTGATGTTGAAGTGTGGGCAGTTTAAAATTGATTTTGTGGAAGCGGACATTAATCTCGGTTTTGAACAAGTGCTCATGCCCTATCTCTTAAAACGAACAAGAATGATGTGAAAAAGAATCACTTTTTTAAGTGATTCTTTTTTTTGAACATTATTTAGTAAACATATCTGCTACCACCAATTCCTTATTTCCTGGAGTGTGTTTGTAAAATCCTTGACCAGATTTAGCGCCTAAATGCCCTGCGGTAACCATGTTTACCAACAAAGTGCATGGAGCGTATTTTGGATTTCCATATCCATCTTGTAACACCTTCATGATCGATAAACATACATCTAAGCCAATAAAGTCGGCAAGTTGAAGCGGACCCATTGGATGAGCCATTCCTAGTTTCATTACAGTATCTATTTCGGCAACACCTGCTGTGCCTTCATGAAGGGTAATGATGGCTTCATTTATCATTGGCATTAATATTTTGTTTGCAACAAATCCAGGATAGTCATTTACTTCAACTGGAATTTTATTCAACTTTTTTGAAGTCTCCATAATTAGGGTGGTTACTTCGTCAGATGTTGAATATCCTCTTATTACCTCCACAAGTTTCATCACAGGTACAGGATTCATGAAATGCATACCTATTACTTTATCCGGACGTTTGGTTACAGCAGCTATTTTAGTAATCGAGATAGATGATGTATTGCTTGCGAGAATAGTATGTGGCGAACATAATTTTTCTAATTCGCGAAAGATGTTTAGTTTTATTTCCACATTTTCTGTGGCAGCTTCTACCACAAGGTCAGCGTTTTTTACTCCATCTGCAACCACTGTGTAAGTTGTGATATTCTTTAGCGTGGCTTGTTTATCAGCCTCTGTGATTGTTCCTTTTGCAACTATTCTATCAAGATTTTTGCTAATGGTGGCCACTGCCTTTTCTAAGGCGGGTGCGGAAATGTCAATCATTGCTACTTGGTATCCTTGTTGAGCAAATGTGTGAGCAATACCATTGCCCATTGTTCCTGATCCTATTACTGCTATGTTTTTCATTATTTATTTCTTTTTTTGTTTTATTACAATTCTTGTATTTTGCAAATCTATCTAATTTTTGAATTCAAATTTAAAATCAAACTAAATCCAATAGATTTTTGTTTCAATCTAGTTCAATGTAATAGATAATGTTCTCTAAACATTTTCCTTGGATTTCAAGGTGCTTAATCAACACGCTTTACTTCCCTCTACCTTGAATTACGATGAGACAAGTGTAAATTAATATTTTTAAATCCACTCCAATAGACATATTTTCGATGTAGATAACATCGTATTTCAATCGTTCAATCATTTGTTCAACGTTTTCTGCGTATCCATATTTCACTTGTCCCCACGAAGTAATACCTGGCCTCACTTTGTGCAAATGCTTGTAATGCGGAGCCTTGATTACAATTTGGTCGATAAAGAACTGTCTTTCCGGACGAGGCCCCACAACACTCATATCTCCAATAAGAACATTATAAAATTGTGGAAATTCATCAAGACGTACTTTGCGCATAAACAAACCTAAAGGAGTTATTCGTGGGTCATTTTTACTTGATAACGCTGGCCCACTTTTCTCTGCGTCAATATACATCGAACGAAATTTGTGAATATAAAATGGTTTGCCATGCCATCCAATTCTTTCATGACTATAAAACACCGGACCTTTCGAGGTAAGTTTTACAGCAATGGCTATGATGAGATACAACCAACCAAATACAATCAGTACAAACAAGGAGATCAATACATCAAATATGCGTTTCAACGACTGTTCCCAAGCTGGCATTATTTCTCGTGAAATTACAATTAGAGGCTCTCCAAAAATTGAGGTCATTTTTACTGAGCCTGAAAGTATATCATACATGTCAGGTATTACTTTGATTAGTATACCTTGGTAATCTAATTCATTGACTATTTTTCCAATGTTTTCATGTTCGGATGACTCTATGGCAATAATTACTTCTTCGATTTCTTTTTCTTTTATCAAATTTTTTAAATCGGTCAACTCACCCAGGTGAGGAATCTTCTTAATTAATTCTGAGGAGAACCCATTTTTATTGTCCACATGAACAAATCCAATAAATCTATTTCCTGAAGACTTTTCTTGGTTTTCAATCTCATTAAATAACTTCAATGCATTCTCGTTGCTTCCAACAAGCAGTGTGTTAAAGCCAATCTTTCGGTAGTGGATTTTGTTATTGGTAATACTTGATAAAATAAATCGAAGCGTGGCTGTGATTCCAAAGTGAAGGCTCAATAATACAAGAATGCTCTGGTAATAATTTCTGTAAGAAACTATCTCATCATCGAGCAATAATGTGAAGAATATAACAAGAACGCCTATGAAGGACATCATAAAAGTTTGTCCAACTTCTTTTAATCTCGATTTGCGATAAATATTTTTGTAAACTCCTGTTAGGTAATAGAGCAAAAGCCAAATGATGGGAATAAAAAATAATGCATAAAAAAACTTCTCGTCAAATTTTAGAGGAACATCTTTATGAAACTTCTCAGGCTCTATATATATCTTTCGGTAAAGATAGAAGAGAGTCCATGCAGCTGCAGCTGCCAATAAGTCAGCAAAAAGATATTTTAAAACTTGAAGTCGTTTGTTCATTCCTTTTACTGAATCACTTTTATGTTGTCAATTGCCATTCCAACGCTATCCGTTCCTGAAAAATTGTACATATCAAAAAAAACACGAAACTCGGTTGGTTGTGCTCCCGAAGCAATTAATTGTTTTATAGTTGGCGAAAGGTATAGATATGCTTTATTCCAATTTGCACTCGCATTAAGGGTTAGAACTTCAATTGGAGGGATATAGTTCGTCTCAATTGTTCCGCTCACGGTGTAGCCTGCAAGTCTTACTGTAAACTCATGATTGCATTTGTAATTTAATTCAAGAAAAGCATCTCGATTGGTCATCGGCATCCGATTGTGTGAAAAACACTCAAATATTTGTTGCGAAGATTTTAGGTAGGCAACTGCTGAACCTGTGCCTTCATATATATTTGTACTTGCAGGAGGATTGTGAAGAAAAATTAATCCTGATTCTGAAAGGTGAGAATTTGTATCCAGAGTCACCGTATTCCCATCAAAATTTTCAAGCCACTTGAAAGTCATGTTATTTAAATACTTCACGGTTGCACCAGTAATGTTGGTTGTAGTTCCTCTTTGAAGTGTGATTACTTGAGTGTAATTGTCGTAAAAGGGATAAGGAGCTCTGGTGGCTGCTATTCCGTTTACTTTAATCCCTGGTCTGATTTTCAATGTATGCGTTCCATCCCACAAAACAGGCACAGTACATGGCATTTCGAAACATCCGATTAGTTGCTCATCTATATAAATCCAAGCATCGCAAATTTTGCTAGAAGTAGTGCCTTGAACCGATTGGTCGGCCACCGAAACGCCAAGATTCTCAATGTGAATATAGGAAGGTATTGGTTCCGAAGGATTATAGATTGAACACGACCCTAAAAAAGCCAATAATACAACCGAAAGAAAAATGAAATATTTCCTATTCATTCGTTATGCTTTAATCGATTCTTCAGAGAAAGAAGCGGTAACTTTCATTTTTTCGATGATTCGATAAGCCACATCAAGTGCTTTATAACCATCGTCAATACTAACAGGAGGAGTTGTATTGTTATTGATACTGTCAGCAAAGGCCTCTAATTCCATCTTAATAGCATTGGTTGGGAGTGTTTTCGGATTCTCAAAGTAGATTTGTTTTGAACCTTTACCATTTCCTAAATCAACGATAACAGCAAGTGGATCCGCTTCTCCTTCCACATTTTTCAAACGGATTACATCCACTTTCTTGTCAAGAAAGTCGACAGAGATATAACCATCTCGTTGAAAAAATCTTGACTTGCGCATATTCTTAAGCGATAGTCGGCTTGATGTAAGATTAGCAACACAGCCGTTATCAAACTCAATTCTTGCATTGGCTATGTCTGGCGTGTCGCTAACTACCGATACCCCACTTGCGCTAATGCGTTTGATGGGTGATTGAACAACACTTAGAATAATATCAATATCATGAATCATTAGGTCGAGAACCACTGAAACATCCGTTCCTCTTGGGTTAAACTGCGCCAAGCGATGTGTTTCAATAAACATAGGATTTGAGCAATAGCTGCGAGCAGCAATAAAAGCAGGGTTGAACCGTTCCGAATGTCCTACTTGTACTTTCACATTCGCTTCTTTTGCGAGACCGATTAAGCTTTTGGCTTCCTCAATGGTTGTAGTTACTGGCTTTTCTATAAAAACATGTTTCGAGTTTTTAATCGCCTTCGAAGCACATTCGTAATGAGCTAACGTAGGAGTAACAACATCAATTGCATCAACTTTATCAATCAGCGATTGCATCGAATCGAAATATTTCACCCCGAATTCCTTTTCTACAATAGCTGCTGCTTCTGGGTTAGCATCATAAAAGCCCACCAATTCAAGTGTTTCAATTTCTTTTAATAGTTTTATATGTATCTTTCCTAAATGCCCTGCACCAAATACTCCTATTTTAATCATATATCTTTTCAATTTTGTACAAAAATAGTTTTTTCCACAATCTATTCTTCATAAATACATTTAAATATTAAAGATAGTTATGTTAATTTCGTTGCCGAAAATTTCAATATGGTTATAGATACATACAGACACAAAGGATTACGGAGACAATTAGCCATACTTCTGAAGACAAAAGGCATAAAAGATGCTGAGGTATTAAAGGCAATTGAGAAAGTCCCTCGGCATTTATTTTTAGACAATACCTTTATTGAGAGGGCATACGAAGATATTGCTTTCCCGATAGGAGCAGGACAAACCATCTCTCGCCCTCACACAGTTGCATTTCAGACTGAATTGTTGCAATTAAAAAGAGGCGAAAAAGTAATGGAGATTGGCACAGGCTGTGGTTATCAAACAACCATTCTACTCGAAATGGGCGCTAAAGTGTATACCATCGAGCGACAAAAAGAGTTATACGACAAAACAATTAAGTTCTTGCCTTCCATAGGCTATTCAGCTAGGTTTGTTTATGGCGATGGGTACAAAGGGTTACCTGCATATGCACCTTTCGATAAAATAATTATTACTGCTGGAGCTCCAATGATTCCTAATGATTTGCTTGTTCAGCTAAAGGTTGGGGGCCGAATGGTTATTCCAATTGGCGACAAAGTACAAATCATGACGTTGATGGAAAAAAAATCAGAAAAACATTTCGAAAAAACAGAGTTCGGTGAATTTAAATTTGTACCTTTGTTGGAAAGAAAAGAATGGGGAGATTAGTCATCCTCCATTATTTTAAGCTATCAAAAAATGGAAAACAATTTAAACTCTAATCACCAACACGATACCGAACATGAAGAGGTATTACTTCTCGAAGAAGTTGCCATTGCTGGCAAGCAAATAATATTATATAATGATGATTTCAATACATTCGATCATGTGATTGATTCCTTGATAAAAATATGCCGACATGATGCTATCCAAGCAGAGCAATGCGCTTTCATTGTACACTATCACGGTAAATGCTCGGTAAAAAATGGTTCGTACGATGTATTGGAACCTATGTGTACTGCTTTATTAGAAAGAGGCTTGAATGCCGAAATAGAATAAAGTTGTTTGCAAAAACAACTAGGGACTTAATATAATCCATATAATAGGCTCTCATTTTTTCTATTATTTCATCTAATCATTATCATTCATCTCATTAAACTATTATGAAAATTGGAATTGTTTGTTATCCTACTTTTGGTGGTAGTGGAGTAGTAGCAACAGAGTTAGGTACAGCCTTGGCTGCCAAAGGGCATCAAGTACATTTTATATCGTATAGTCAACCAGTTCGACTGGATTTTTCTGGCAATTTGTTTTATCACGAAGTTTCTGTTTCCGATTATCCGTTGTTCGATTACCAACCCTACGAATTGGTGCTTTCGAGCAAGTTGGTAGATGTTGTGAAATACGAAAAACTCGATTTGTTGCACGTTCACTATGCCATTCCACATGCATCCGCTGCATATATGGCAAAGCAAATTCTCGCATCGCAAGGCATCAACATCCCATTTATAACCACCTTGCATGGCACCGATATTACGCTTGTTGGTAAAGACCCTTCGTTCGAACCTGTTATTACTTTTGCAATCAATCAGAGTGATGCAGTGACCGCTGTTTCTGAAAGTCTAAAAAAAGACACCTATGCCAACTTTCCAAGCGTAAACAAGGAGATTTCGGTGATTCCAAACTTTATTCGATTGGAAGATTATAAAATCGAAAACACACATTGCGAGAAAAAAATGTATGCCCCTTATGGCGAACGTATTTTGATTCATGTAAGTAATTTCAGAAAAGTAAAACGTGTGGAGGATGTGCTTCATGTGTTTAATCAAATCAAGAAAGTGATTCCATCAAAACTTATTTTGGTTGGTGATGGTCCTGAAAGAGCGAACATAGAAAAATTATGTAGAGAGTTGGATACATGTAGCGATATTAAGTCACTAGGTAAAATTGTCAATCCCGAACAAATATTATCGGTAGCCGATTTGTTTTTGCTTACCAGTGAAACTGAAAGTTTTGGTTTGGCTGCTTTGGAAGCCATGGCAAGTAAAGTGCCTGTTATTTCAACCAATTCGGGAGGTATACCTGAAGTAAATATTCATGGATACTCTGGTTACATGAGCAATGTTGGCGATGTGGACGATATGGCGAAAAATGCCATTCATATTTTGAAAGATGATGCCACACTTGCCACCTTCAAAGCAAATGCTTACGAGCAAGCCCAGAAATTCGACATTACCAAAATACTACCTATGTACGAGGACTTGTATAATAAAGTGTTGGGTATTTAATCCATACTTCCAGTCATAAAAAAAGTCCTGCAAATGTTTGCAGGACTTTTTTTTGTGAACTAAGACAGCAATTATTTCGTTGCTTTTTTGTCGTCAGCTTTTTTCTCAGCTTTCTTTTCGTCTTTTTTCTCAGCTTTCTTCTCTTCTTTTTTCTCTTCTTTCTTCTCAGCTTTTTTTTCTGTTTTCACAGGCTCTTGTTTTTTCTCTTGTGTTTGCGATGCAAACGTAACTGTTGACATTAATAATGCTACAGCTACAAATAAACTTACTTTCTTCATTTTTTTGTTTTTTTTTAAAGGTTAATTAATTGTTTAATTTTTATACTTCACCTTTAGCCAATAAGCGTACCACAAAATTATAAAAGCTTCAGACTGACCCTGTTTTGGCAAAAATTAACAATTGAAAGGAATTCGGATTTTATCAAACTCATTGAGATTGAGCCTTTCAATAACATTTCCTCTCTCTGCTTTTCTCACCTCTCACAGCACCAAATCAACGCCTTTGTCTCAAAACTTTTTGTACTTTTGCGTTCCTTTAAAAAAATAGAAGAAATAAATCTAATTAATAAATAACAAAACAATGAATATTATTCAGGAGAATATTGATGACGTAAATGCGATATTAAAAGTAAAAGTGGCAGAAGAAGATTACTTGCCGAAAGTAGAAATTACATTAAAAGATTATCAAAAGAAAGCAAGTATACCAGGGTTCAGACCAGGTAAAGTGCCTGCAGGTGTTATAAAGAAAAGATTTTTCAAATCGGTGATGGTAGATGAAATCAATCGTTTATTAACCGATTCATTGAACAGCTATTTATCCGAAAACAAAATAAATGTTCTTGGCAATCCATTGCCTAAGAGAGATGAAAACTTAATCATCGATTGGGACAATCAAAAAGAATTTGAGTTTACTTACGAAATGGGTCTTGCTCCTGAATTCTCTGTTGAGCTATCTTCAAAAGATAAATTTACTTACGCTACCGTAAGAGTTGACGAAGATTTGATTAGTAAGTACGTTACCGATATCGCTAAGCGTTATGGAAAAGTAGAAGAAGCGGAAACAACTCAAGAAGGCGATTTAACCAATGGCGACTTTGTGGAACTAGATGCTGCAGGCGAAATACTACCTGGTGGTATTTTCAATTCAAGTTCATTGTTCTTGGATAAAGTGAAAGATGCAGGAACAAAGAAAGCATTGTTAGGTCTTAAAAAAGGCGACAAAGCCATTCTTGACGCTCAACTTATTACTGATACCCGAACAGATTTAGTGAGCATACTTAACATTACCAAAGAAAGAGCTGAAAGCATTGCTTGCAAAATTCAATACACCATTAAATCAATCACCAGACTGAATCCTGCTGAAGTAAACCAAGAGTTTTTCGATAAGTTGTACGGTGCAGGAGTCATTAATAGTGTTGACGAATTACGTGCAAAGGTTAAGGACGAATTGTCGGTAATGTTTGTAAACGATAGCGACCGTAAACTCTACAACGATGTAGTGGAACATTTGATGAACAAAATAAATTTTAATTTACCAACCGAATTCATGAAACGTTGGCTATTGACCATGAACGAAAAAACCGTGAATGCTGAGCAACTAGACGCTGAATTTGGCGATTATCAAAAAGCAATGAAATGGCAATTGATAGAAAGCAAAATCGTGAAAGACCACAACATCCAAGTTTCGAACGATGAGTTGATTGAAGATGTGAAAACACTTATTCTTCAACAATACGGTCAAGCAGGCTTTAATCCTTCTGAAGAAGAACTAAACGACACAGCAAAACGTGTTTTGAAAAACGAAGAAGAAACAAAAAAGATTGCTGAAAAACTTTTCGGACAAAAAGTAATGCAATTGTTTAAATCTACTTTTACATTGGAAAATAAAGAAATGTCGTATGACGATTTCTTTAAGTCTAATAAATAATTCCTATTTTTGTTTCAACTTTAAAACTAATAAACTTAATTTATATGTTCGACAATAACGAATTTCGCAAGTATGCTGTAAAGCACAGAGGTATCAGTGGTAATACATTCGACTCGTATTCCCGCCACAATGTAACAAGTATGACACCTTACATTATTGAGGAACGTCAGTTGAACGTGGCTCAAATGGACGTGTTCTCGCGTTTGATGATGGATCGCATCATTTTCTTGGGAACAGGCATTGACGATCAAGTTGCAAATATTATTCAGGCTCAACTTTTGTTTTTACAATCCGTAGATGCCAAAAGAGATATTCAAATTTACCTAAACAGCCCAGGTGGCTCGGTGTATGCAGGTCTTGGTATTTACGATACCATGCAATACATTGCTCCCGATGTTGCTACTATCTGCACAGGTATGGCTGCTTCTATGGGTGCTGTGTTGATGTGTGCTGGTACCAAAGGAAAACGCGCAGCATTAAAACATGCTCGTGTGATGATTCACCAACCAATGGGTGGAGCCGAAGGACAAGCTTCCGACATCGAAATTACTGCTAAAGAAATTCAAAAGTTGAAAAAAGAATTGTACGAAATCATTGCCAAGCACAGTGGTCAAACTTATGAAAAAGTATGGGCCGATAGCGACCGCGATTATTGGATGACTTCCGAAGAAGCGAAAGCTTACGGAATGGTAGATGAGCTTTTACTTAAAACTAAATAATAAAAATGCATCAACGAACGAATGGTTAGCAACAGCGTTGTTAACCATTTGTTTTTTATAAAGTACTAGACAACCCAACATAACACCATGGCAAAGGAAGAAAAAGAAATTAAATGTTCGTTTTGTGGACGTAGCAAGCAAGACACCGATGTGCTCATCGCGGGCATGACAGGTCATATCTGCAATCATTGCGTCACTCAAGCTCAAACCATCGTGCGCGATGAAGTAAGCCAACGTGCCAATTCATCCGTGTTCAGCGCCTTGCATTTGCTCAAACCTCACGACATCAAAAAGCACCTTGACGAATATGTAATCGGACAAGACGAGGCCAAGAAAGTGCTCTCCGTTGCTGTTTACAACCATTACAAGCGCTTAATACAAACACAAATAAAATCAGCTCGAAAAGACGAAATTGAAATCGAGAAATCTAACGTCATCATGGTAGGCGAAACAGGAACGGGCAAAACTCTCCTAGCACGCACCATTGCCAAGGTACTCAATGTTCCATTTTGTATTGCCGATGCCACCGTGCTCACCGAAGCAGGCTATGTAGGCGAGGACGTAGAAAGCATCCTTTCTCGTTTGTTGCAAGCTGCCGATTTCGATGTCACAGCTGCCGAACGTGGAATTGTATTTATTGACGAACTTGACAAAATTGCCCGCAAAAGCGACAACCCTTCCATCACCCGCGATGTATCGGGCGAAGGCGTTCAGCAAGGTTTGTTGAAACTCCTCGAAGGCTCCATTGTGGCTGTGCCTCCTCAAGGCGGACGAAAACATCCCGAGCAAAAACTCATTCAAGTAAACACCAAAAACATTCTATTTATTTGTGGTGGCGCTTTCGATGGCATCACCCGAAACATCGGTAACCGCCTCAACACACAAGCCATCGGTTATTCCGTTGACCGCGACCGCGAAAAAATAGATACCGAAAACCTTTTGCAATACGTATCTCCGCAAGACCTTAAAAGTTTTGGATTAATTCCCGAACTCATCGGCCGCTTGCCTGTCCTCACCTACCTTAGCCCTTTAGATGCGCCCACTTTGCTGCGCATACTTAGCGAACCCAAAAATGCTTTGGTAAAACAATACACCCATTTATTCGAAATGGATGGTGTAAAACTTAAGTTCGAAAAAGGAGTGCTCGACTATATTGTCGAGAAAGCAATGGAGTTCAAACTCGGAGCACGTGGTTTACGTTCCATCTGCGAAGCCATCATGATCGACATCATGTTCGATACCCCTTCTGATGCCAACACCAAAGAAATCTCCATCACCTTGCGTTATGCCAAAGAAAAACTAAAAAAATCATTGGTCAACAAACTCAAAGTAGCCTAACTCACAAAAGCCCCTCGCCAAACAGCAAGGGGCTTTTTTTATAAAAATTATCGCCCTTGTTGGTGTTTTCACCAACAAGCATTTGATGATTAATTTGTTTTTTTCTTTTTGTTAATTGCAGGTGAAACAACACCTGCCGTTTTCTGCTTATTTTATTGGAACACCAACAATGTCGAAAAACACACCTTATATATATGTATGATTTTAGGAATTGCTAGTTAACTCTTGACTGGTATAGTTTTGCTTTGGTTTTTTGCCAAAATGGATGTTTTTGTGAATAAAATACCTGTATTAGGGTTGGTGGTCTGAGTGAAATATAAGAAATTGGGAATGATGGATGAAGAATTGAATCGAATTGGGATTTTATTGAAATGGTTTGCGATGCTGTCGTTTCGGTTTGAAGCCATGTCATTTCGATTTGAAGCCGTGTAATTTCGGTTTGAAGCCGTGTCATTTCGATTTGAAGCCATGTAATTTATGTTTGAAGTGATGTAATTTCGGTTTGAAGCGCTGACTTTTTGGGTCCTTTCAAAGGAAGAATAGAACAATTGTCACCTTTAATTAAAGCAAGTTGAAGCAAAAATGGCTTTGGCATCATCCAAAATGACTTCGGCATCATCCAAAATGATTTCGGCATCATCCAAAACGACTTCGGCATCATCCAAAATGATTTCGGCATCATCCAAAATGATTTCGGCATCATCCAAAACGATTTCGGCATTATCCAAAACGATTTCGGCATCATCCAAAACGATTTCGGCATCATCCAAAATGATTTCGGCATCATCCGAAATGACTTCGGCATCATCCAAAACGATTTCGGCATCATCTCCCAAAAATGGCTTATTATTCAATCAGTTAAATGTAAAAACGAAGGCGAATTTGCTTTCCGTTAAACGAAATAGTTCCTTTTTTTTTTGAATTTTAGAGTTTTTGAATTGGAGAATTTTAGTCCCTAAGCTTGGGATAGAATTTCTTCTTTGCGCCTTTCTGCCTTAGCGGTAAATAACCTCAAAAACAAAATAATTTGCCAAGCATCCATTCATTTCCTTAGTTTTTTGTAATTTTGCTTTACAAAACAAAGTGCAAAATGAACTGGAAACAGATACAGGAAATTTATGTGCAAGAAACCCAAGCCCTAAAGCCCATAGCTCGAGATAGAGCTTTATTGGAATACAATTACCTCCGCGAAAACATTAATAACTGCCTTCCCGAAGCTTTCGAAAACCCCTCGGTAATTACCTCCACCCATTGGGAACAATTGATAAAAACCCTCGAATCGAATGCCTTAGACACCAATCTTCAGTTCAGGCGAAGTGGCGATGCCCTCAGCAAGGTGCATGCCATCATCAAAAAATACAACAACCTGCCCGTGCTCAACAATAGCCTCCATGCCAAGAAAAAAGCATTGAGCAAAGAGCAAGTAACTTGGTGCTTTGCTGAGTTTCTGAAAAAAAACGAATTTCATCACATCACTACCTCCATCTTTCAACCTTGCGAGGCCGATGTAATAGCCGATAAAGACGATGTTCATTTTTTTGCCCTTGCCATTGGCTCCCCAGTGCGCACCAAAAGCGCTAACACCAAAGATGCTGCAACCATCTTCAAAACCGACTTTGCGCTTTGTTTATTAGTATTAATGGAACGAATGACCGCCAGCAGCGAAATCATTCCATCCATCTTAATATCGAACGATGATACAAGTCATCAACTCATTTCGCATTATCAACAGGTATTGAAAATGGGAATAAAAATATTTCTGGTTACCAGTGCCGAAAAGGTAGAATTGCTAGAAGACGAAGCATAAGTGCGGCCATTGCAGCCGCACCTTATTTTATTTCACTATAAAACTTTTTACCCCGTTCATGGTTTTGCTTTTTAGTTTAGCAAAATACATCCCCGAAGCTAAGTTTAGTTTTTCGTCATACGAAGTTTGTCCGCTAAGGCGAGCAGTATGCACCAATTGTCCACGTATATCCACTATTTCGAGGTTCAACACTTCATCCTTTGCTTTTGCATCATCCAACTGAATGGTAAAAGAACCATCGTTGGGCGAAGGAAATAATTCCACCCCAATCTCCATGGTTTCGCTCGTTTGCACATTGGTAACCACTGTCGACAAGGTGTTTTCCCAGATACCTCTACCAAAGGACGAAACATAAATTTTATCCAAAGCAGGATTAAACTCAATGTCGGTAAGTATTACATTCGGCAAGCCGGTGCTGTTGTTCACCCAAGTGTTCGTCTGCGCATTGAATTTATAAATACCCAAATCGGTTGCGATCAATAAATCGTTGAACACAGGCACTGTTTTCACACAGTTCACAGGTATGTTCGGTAGGTTAAAAGAAATATTTTGCCAAGTAGCACCAGCGTTCGAAGTTTTATAAACCTTTTGTCCGGCAGTAAAACCAGCTAATGTAACATAAGCCGTGTTAGCATCCGTTTGGCTAACATCAATGCTTGTGAAATACAACGAATCGGGCAATCCAGCTGTAATGTCGGTCCATGAGTTTCCACCATCTTGAGTAATGTAAATAGTAGAAGGCGAACTGTATTCGAAACGTATTCTTCGCGAACCATAAATTACATTGCTATTGGTATTACTCACAGCCAAGGCGCTCATCTCATTATCGTGAATAGCATTGGCAGGCATAGGAGCCAAGGCCGACCAATTAAAGCCTCCATCAGTTGATTTCACCACATTGGTAAGACCTGCATAGATGGTTCCATAATTGTTGTAATCAGCAGCTATTGGCGAAACCCATTCGCCAGCTTCATTGTTTACATTCACCGTTGTCCACACGGTAGACAAACCAGCATTGTTAGACACATAAAAATTGCCATATTGCGATGAGCCAATGACAACATTATCATCAATTGGGTCGAGGTAATTGTCCATACCATCACCACCAAAAATGGTATTCCAAGTACTACCATCATAATAAAACGAAGCATTGTCTTGAGCTCCAGCCATCAATCTTCCGGTGGTGTTTCTCGAACTCGACACACGGTAAAACGAAGTGATGTTCATTCCATCGCTAATGGTAGTCCACTGTGTAGGCCAAGGCGTTCCGCTATTTGCATCATTCCATGTTTCGGGAGTTACTGCAGTGGTGCGATACAAACCACCATCGCTACAAACAAATATATTTCCTGAAGTAGGTTGACGTTCCATAAAATGAATATCGCCATGCAAGGTTGGGCCGTATTGTAATGTCCAATGACTAACCGGATTGAAAGTTTGAGCACCATCGGTGCTTCCCCAAATATTTACCCCACCAACATACACCGTGTTTTTATCAGTTCCATTCACCATAAAGCCAAGGTCGTAAGTACCTTGTCCTCCAGGCATGGTACCATCTCCACCTTCCAGCATATTTACACCTGGGTCTATATAAGTCCATGTGGTACCCGCATTGGTTGATTTATAAATTCCTCTCGAACCTTCGTCCATACCCACCGCCATAGCATAAATATAATTATGATCTGTTGGGGCAATGGCTAATTTTATGCGCTGAATATCGCCAGTAGGAGCTATTCCAGTGGTTAACATCACCCATGTGTTTCCAAAATCAGTTGATTTGTAGATACCACACGAACCAATGTTTTGATATTGCAACCAACCAGAAGTGGCATACAAAGTACTCGGGCTTGTAGGGTCTTGAACCAAATCCCAAAACAAAGAATCGAGTGTGTGATTCCAAGTAGAACCACCATTGGAAGAAGTGTACATCCCCGAAACGCCACAAGCTATTACTTGATTACTATTTGCAGGATTCACCAATATTTTACGAATCAAAGAAGCATCACCATTTGTTAATTGAAACGATAAAGCCGTAGGATTCCATGTAAGTCCGCCATCCGTAGTTTTGTACACTCCTAGTCCGTAATGAGTATTGCGTTTTCTTCCATCTAAATTTAAAGCCACATCGATGTATTCGAAATCGCAAACAGAGATGTACATTGTATTCGGATTATTAGGGTCGATGCAAATATCGCTGATGCGTTCTATTGGCAAGTTGTCAGTCAATGGAGTCCAGCTTACACCATTGTTAGTAGTCTTCCACGCACCACCTTGTGCCACACCCACAAAATAAGTGTTTGGGTCGGTAGGATGAAATGCAATGCAATTAATTCTTCCTATTCCATTTTGCATATATCCTGTTTCGTTTACAGGCAATACATAAGGCCCTACAGGCGACCATGCCGATTGAATAAACTTTTCTGACCTTGCACTATTCTTTTCATTTGCAACCTTTATAGCTTCGTTGATGTACACCTCAGGATTTACGGGTTGTCCTTTGCCATCGGTATGCAACGACATTTCGTTTTCCCATCGTTTGAAATATTTCCAATGTTTGGTGTGTTTCAAATCAGTTTGCAATTTCCAGTTTTCGAACTGCACTTGCATTTCTTTAAAACTTAATTTTCGTCCCGATTTACTTTTTAGAAATACCTGAGCATTCGTTGCTGATACAACCATGAATGACAGCATTAAGATGAATGTAGCTTTTTTCATTTGCTTTCAATTAGAGTTTGAAGATTAGAAGCTAAAAGTAATTAAAAAAAGTTTAAGAAGATTTATTTTTGTTTAATAAGGAAGCGAATCGTTGAGGGTGTTTATATCTAATTCGTCCAAACCTGCCTTATGTCTTCTTTCGTTTACCTGTTGTTTATCAAGTATAGGATAGTAAATGATTTCATGATTCTTTGTAATTTTAGATTGAGTTCCATACACTTGTTTTTCTTTTTTTGCAACCATCACCTTATCCACAAAGAATGCAACATCCATCCAGTCGAGTTCGCCTTTATCAGCAGCTTTCATCTAAGTGTTATGTGCATCACGAATTTTATTTTTTCTCAGGACTTGGTCCTGGCTTACGATTGTACAATTTCATACTGGTCCTTCTCAATTGTTTTTTGTAAGCCCTCGCTGCTTTCTTGTCAGCATTTTTTGATCTCTTGGCCTCCACCTGACTTGGTTTTACTTTATCGTGTAGAAAAGGATTGTAACCACCCGACTTTTTGTGACAACTTGTACTAAGTATCACTAGAGAAACGGAAATAAGAAGTATGATTCGTTTAGATATTATCATGAAGCAAAGGTAAGGGATAATCTTTCGAAATGGAAATGCTCACTTGTATTTTTCTTTGATGTTTCATTGAATTAAAATCTTCCCTTTTGTTTTTTCTTTCTTCCCCTTTTCAGAATTCCATATTGTTTTTTCTTTTTAAAAAAATCATTCACCCTTCCTTGCACTTCCTTTTTGTTGCGTTCAGTTTGTTTTACAAATTCCTTTTTATACTCTGCTTGTGCTTTTGTATACTCTCGTTGCGAGGCCACGCTGGGTTTCACATTCATTTTCAAATAAGGATTGTAAGCTACACGTTTGTGACATGAAGTAAGGGCAACAATAAATAAGAGGAATAAAATTATTTGTAATTTAAACTTCATAAAATAATATATTCAATCAAACATTAGTTTAGTTTTGTTCCCTATTTATTACTTTAATAACGATATGCGTTTGAAAAGATACACTTCGATAATATATTGCTTGGTGGTGTTGCTTTATTCTTGTAGCAATTCGAAAACGGTTGAGAAGGTCACCTTTGCCGAACACATTGCTCCAATCTTTTATAAGAATTGCTCTCCTTGTCATCGTACGGGTGAAGCAGCCCCCTTTCGGCTAATTACTTATGAAGATGCCGCATCGAGAGGGAAGGTAATTAAATTTTCAACCCAATCTCGCTTTATGCCACCATGGCCTGCCGATGCTTCCTACACACATTTTATTGGAGAAAAAGTGTTGACACAAGATGAAATTGATATGATTGCTTCGTGGGTCGATCAAGGTTGCCCGAAAGGATTAGCTGAAAACATTCCTGCACCTCCTGAATTTCCAAAAGGTTCGCAATTAGGTAAACCCGATTTAGTAATTAAGTATCGTGATGTTTACAAAATAAAAGGTGATCACGAAGACCGATTCTTGCTGATGCGTGTTCCCTATCAAATTCCGAGAGATACATTTGTGAGCACAGTAGAAGTGGTTCCGGGTAATAGAAAATTGGTACATCATGTTAATGCTCAACTTTTGAGTTACGAATTCGACAAACGCAAAGACATTTTCAAAGGTAATGTGGTGGCCGATATTAAAGATTATCCAACTACGTTGGAAGCATACAAACACTTGGACTTGCCAAATGATGATGGAAGTTTTCCGATGCTAACTTTTTCGCTTACTAATTATTTGCCAGGTGTAACTCCTCCCATTTATCCTGAAGGAATAGGAGGGTTTGTCTTCAATCGGAAAGGAGCCCTATTCCTAAAAGACATTCATTATGGACCTTCCAAAGAAGACACCACTGACCTCACTACTTTTAATGTATTCTATACCAAAAAGCCTCCAACAAGACCTTTGCGAGAATTCCAATTGGGCACCTTCGGTATTTCGCCTACTGTGCCTGTATTAGTTATTCCTCCCGATACGGTTATGACTTTTCATTCAGACTATACCTTGCCATACGACATTTCAGTGCTTACAGTAAATCCACACATGCATCTTTTGGGAAAGAAATTCTTGGCCTATGCTATCACTTCCAAAGGAGATACCATTAAGCTGATTAAAATAAACAAATGGGATTTCCGTTGGCAGTATTTCTATACGTTCGAAAAGATGATAAAAATACCAAAGGGTTCAATCGTTCATTCCGAGGGAGTTTTCGATAACACACGTCACAACCCTGATAACCCTTTTAGTCCACCTCGATTAGTTGCCGAACGCGAGGGAAGTATGAGAACTTCTGACGAGATGTTTCAGTTTATTGTTACCTATTTGCCTTATCAAGCAGGGGACGAAAATCGTTCTTTGATAAGATGATTTGAAAAACGTTTACTCCTTCAACCCTTTTACACAAAGCACTCCACCAAAAAAGATTAAGATGGCTGCAGCTGCAAACGAAGCTCCTGGGAAGTAAAAAGGAGCGGTGTCTTTCGAGAAAAAATAAAATAAATTAGTCATGATTAATGGTGATAGTATGGTAGAAATACTATTCAATCCAGTCATCATTCCTTGCAATTCACCTTGCTCCGTTGCCGACACACGACCAGAGATAACAGCCTGAAGAGCCGGTGGGGCAATGGCTCCCAGCGAATAAATAAACACAAATGCATAAATCATCCACGATTGTGATGCCATCGAAAGTAAACCCAAACCAATGAAATAAAGCGTCAATCCTATAAAGATGGCTTTATTAGTTCCAAATTTTTTCTGCGAAAATTTTATCAATCCACCTTGAACAATAGAAACCATTATACCAACAAAAGCTAACGAATAGCCTATTTCTCTATCTGACCAATGAAACATAAACTTGGTGTAGAAAGGCCAAATGGAAGGCATCACTTGTCCTGCCAAATAAAGAAGAAATACACCCACTACAAGGGTTCGAATATTTTTGCTTTTGCGCAATTGTGCAAATGCACCAAAAGGATTTGCTCGTTTGATATCGAAGTTTCTTCTGTTCTCAGGTTTCAACGATTCTGGTAAAATAAAATATCCGTACAACCAATTGATTATCGAAAAGCAAGCGGCAGCAACGAAAGGAGCACGAACACCCAATCCACTAAACAAACCTCCTAACATCGGGCCAATGATAAATCCTAATCCAAATGCGGCACCCATCATTCCGAAATTTTGTGCTCTTTTCTCGGGAGCACTTACATCGGCTATGTATGCAAAGCTTGTTGTGAAACTAGCTCCGCAAATTCCTGCAATCACTCTTCCTACAAATAATAAGGGTAAGGTATTAGCAAAGGAAAGGAAGATATAATCGCAACCAAGCCCAAAAAGAGAAAGTAGGAGCACTGGTCTTCGTCCATATTTATCCGAAAGACCTCCCAGAACAGGAGCAAATATAAATTGCATGATTGCATAGGTAGCCATCATGTAACCACTATAGGTAGTGGCTTGATTAAGGCTTACGTGACTCACCTCGGTGACTAGGCTGGCAATAACTGGTACAATGATACCAATGCCAATACAATCGATAAGAACGGTAATAAAAATAAATATAATCGGATTCTTTGATTTACTCTTTTCAGTTGTTGCTTCCATTTTGTTTTTCTTTTACTCATAAAAAATGGCATGATGCTTTATCTAACTGCATCATGCCATTTCGGACTTTACTTATTAAACCTATTCAGAATCTTGGTAACATTTTAATTACTCCGTTTCCTTTTCGAAGGTTCGCTCCGAAATATTTACTCCATCGCGATAGTAGTAAACTCCTCCCCATCCGTATTCTTCTTTCTTATACTCGTAAGTATCGCCACCTACAATGGTAACATCTACGATGGTTACCTTCTTTCTATCCTGTTGAATAATACGAACCACACTGTTTTTTTCAATCTTCTTTTCAGGTGCTACAGGCTCCTTCACCACAGGTTTTGGCTTTGGTGGAGGTTCGGGTTTCACTTCGGGTTGTTTCACCTCTACCGGTATTGGCTTACTCACAACCTTTGGTGGAGGCGGAGGAGGAGGTGGTGGTAGTGGTGGTGGTGGAGGAGGTGGTGGTGGCTTTGGTTTTGCCACAGGGTG
The DNA here is from genome assembly GCA_903911435.1 of uncultured Bacteroidota bacterium. Lineage (GTDB taxonomy): Bacteria > Bacteroidota > Bacteroidia > 2-12-FULL-35-15 > 2-12-FULL-35-15 > 2-12-FULL-35-15. The sequence goes on along the minus strand of CAIWDF010000275.1, from coordinate 20,460 downwards.
CTCAGTTGCTTTTTTTTGCATTTCCAAAGCACTGTTGGTATAATCCTTATCAAAATCAAAATCTCCGTCTTTGTACTGAATTCTTCCTACAGGTTGCGAAAATGTAATCACTGCATCATCTGGTTGTGGCCATAATTCAACCTTCGAATCGAACTTAGCGAAGTCTTCGGTTTCACGGCCCGATGGTACATGAGTATCGAAAGCAATGTCTTTGGTGATGTACCCCATTTTGGTACACGAAAAAATATAATTGGCTCCTAGTTCAAGGTCAATATTTCTGAATCCGCTTTCGGGGGTGATAACTTTATAGGGCGCTCCGTTCTTGGTAATGGTGATTTGAGCATTCGACATATCTCCACCATGTATCATCAGTTTGAACCTCACCGTGAACTTAGCGTCCGCTTGAGCCAATGCCCCTCCCGACAGGATGAACATGAGATAAGAGAAGGCGAAAGCTCGAATTGAAATCGAAAATGAACGATATCGAGTGATGTTGTTTTTCATAATTTAGGTTTCAAAATTAAGTAAATTTTTCTTTGGTGAATGAATATATCATTGAAAGTTTTAATACTACCTTTGCCATCATTAATTATGAATATAGATTTAGAATTTCTTTGTTCCGAGGTTTGCCAATTGGCAAAATCGGTTGGTCGTTTTATCAAACATGAGGGGAAAAACTTTGCGGTGAACCGTGTGGAAGTAAAAGGCAAAAACGACTTTGTCTCTTACGTTGACAAAGCTTCGGAAAAGAAAATAATTGAAAAACTTTCTGAACTTATTCCTTCATCAGGTTTTATTGCCGAAGAAGGTACTTCAACCAAAAAAGGAGAGGTGTACAATTGGATTATCGACCCATTGGATGGCACCACCAACTTTATACATGGTATTCCTTGTTTTGCGGTGAGCATTGCATTGATACGCAACAATAAAATGGTGTTGGGAGTAGTATATGAAATCAATCAAGACGAATGTTTTTATGCTTGGGAGCATAGCAAAGCTTACCTCAATGGAGTTGAAATAAAAGTGTCGGAAGCAGCTACTGTGGCCGATGCTTTGTTGGCTACAGGATTTCCATATTACGACTATAGCAAAATGACCGAATACCTTGAACTCTTCAAATATTTCATGCAACATTCGCACGGACTGCGCAGGCTTGGTTCAGCGGCTACCGACTTGGCTTATGTGGCTTGTGGCCGATTCGAAGGTTTTTACGAATACGGCCTTCAACCATGGGATGTAGCTGCAGGAGCTTTTATTGTGGAGCAAGCTGGTGGGCGAGTGACCGATTTTTCGGGTGGCAATAATTATGTGTTCGGCAAAGAATTGGTGGCTGGTAATTCGGCTTGTTTCGAAGAGTTTCTGCAAGTAATCAAAAACCATTTCGAATAAATGGACTCAGATAAAAAACCTAAAACGGCTTGGGAATATGTCAAAATTTATTTCCCCGACATTTGGCAATACCTCATCATCATCATCATTATGATTGTTGCTGCCATCATCATACTATAGTATTCTATAGTATTTCTTCAAAAAAACTTAGTAGTTGTAGTATTTGCGTACTTCGGTTTCGTGCCAACGTTTCATTTTGTGTACAAACTTGGCTACCTGCTCGGGTTTCCATTGTGGCAAATACGTTCCGTTGTTTAGTTTGCAATACACCGTCATTTGAAACAGCGCCCTAAGCGTACTGAAATAAGGCAATAACCTCAATTCGGTATCGTTCAATAGTCGTTGTGTTTGATACCCTTTTAAGAAACTATCCACTATTTCTTTGGTTTTGTTTTGGTGGTCGTACCAAATGAATACGCCAATATCGTAAATCAAAAATCCATTTCCGAAGAAATCGAAATCGAATAAGGTTAAGTTGTTATTGGCCGTGAAATGCACATTTTCGGCTTGCAAATCGCCATGACAAACGCCTCTTGTTAATTTTGGAATGGTTTTTACGGTGAATTGTTCGTAAAAATCATCTCTTATCTTCACCATCATGGCCCATTCTTCTGGAAAATCTTTGAGGATAGGTTTTAGGCGAGCATACGATTTGCGGATTTGATAATCCACCTCGTAGTTTTGTGCTGCATATTTATAACTTTTGCCTTCAGTATACTTATGCATTCTTCCGGTTTCAATGCCAAGTAGAAATGCTTGATTAACCGTAAGTTTTTGCACGGGTGCACCTTCGGCATATTTAAACAAAGCCATGTATCTTCTTCCTTCGGGAGCGGCAAGATTGGCATGAAAGGCTCCTCCTTTTAATCGATAAGGATCCGACACAGCAACGCGTGCTTCGTTTAGTTCGGCAAGCAGAGCGAGCTCATCTACAATGCTTTTGCGCTTTCGCCAGTTTACATTGTACACCCGGAGGATGAATTTTCGTCCTTTAGGTTCGGTTATCAAATAGGTATCGTTGAAACCGCGTTTCAAGAAACGAATGGTGGCATTTTTTTTGAAATCAAAATGCTGACTGATTTCTGTGAGTAATGCACTTGGTGCTACTGACGAATAATTTACTTCTATTGACATATGGTGCAAAAATAAGAAGTATTTAAATACCAAAACATATTGTTTATTAGTTTTTAGTTGCAAAATTTAAAGTTCAAAGTTAAAAGTTGCCACAAAGACACAAAGGCACGAAGTAAGACTAAAAGGATTTGAGAAACACCCCTAACAACCAACAACTAACAACTAACAACTAAATTAGGGCAGGCAGTTCGTCACACTTCGGTTTCTTTCGTCCTGCTTTCCGTTTCAATCTTTTTCTTTGCCCGAAAAGGTCAAAGAAAAAGGATTTCCACTTCATTCAGGTGCATTTATCAAGCGCATCACGCTTCGTAATCTTTAAGTATACACACAAAAAAAACAGGGGTAAATAGGAATCAAAATGAAATATTTACTTAAATAAAATTGGCACAAAACCGAATGAAGGGCGAAAATAAGAGGAAAATGAGGCGAAACGACAAAGAAAAAAAACGCCAAATTGCTTGATTTTAAAGGCGAAGGCCTGTGTTTTGGTTCGATGTCTGGGTGATTTACTGCCGAGGCTAGCCAAATTACTGCCGAGGCTTGGCAAATTACTGCCGAGGCTAGGCAAATTACTGCCATGGCTAAGCAAATTACTGCCGAGGCTAAGCAAATTACTGCCGTGGCTAGGCAAATTACTGCCGAGGCTAGGCAAATTACTGCCGAGCCCGCCTTTATACATAAATTGGCTAGGCTCGGCAGTAAATCAGCTACTTCACTCTTTATTTTCCGCAGGCGCAGGCGTGTTTCGCCTGTGCCCTTTATTCGGTGGTGTCCTCACCACCACAACTAGTACTTAAAAACCCCTGCCCCAAAATTAAACTTTATCTGTTCTTCTTTTTTCCTTAGATATGATTGTTAGCAGGTATTTAACTTCTTTGCTCAAGTTTTAAATTAATTTGTAGATTTGTAAATCATTTGATAGTTGTGGTGTGCAGCCACAGAAAAAGAAACACAAGCTGACGGTCTTGTGAAAGCAGTAAAAGAATGTAGAATGAAATAGAAGGCATGAAAAAATATCTGCTCCTCATTGTTGCGCTCCTCCTAATTATGGGAATTATTTTTTCCCATAATAAGTCCATTCATTTCCAAACCACCTCCTTTGCCGATGTAAAAGCACTAGCCAAAAAAGAAAACAAACCCATATTTATTATCGTGTGTACGCAATGGTGTGCGGCCTGTAAAAAGATGAAAAAAACACTTTATAAAGACAACGCTGTGGCCGATTATTGTAATTCTAAATTTATCAATTACGAACTCGATGCCACCAAAGGAGTGGATAAAGAATTTGAAAAAACTGGCGAAATATCCTGTTTCCCTAATCTCATGTTTATGGATGCCGAAGGTAAAATAATTCATCGTGCATGTGGTGCTCCTCAAAATGCAGAAGAAATGATAAAACTACTCAATGATATTTTTATCCCCGAAAAAACATTTGGATACTACTATTATCAATATGATAAAAAGATAAAAGATGCATCGTTTCTGTTTGGGTACCTTCCTATTCTCAAGAAAATCAACATGCCTCACGAGCAATTAATTACCGATTATTTTAAAGCACAAACTGACGAACAGCTTACTACCCGAGGTAATTGGGAAGCCATAAAAAGTTATTGTACCGATTTTAAAAGCAGAGAATTTATTTATGTAGTAAATAATCAGGACAAGTACAAAAAGCTCTACACCTCCGACTCGGTAAACACGGCCATGGTAAAGCTGATAGACCAAATTATAATCTGCAAATTGGTTCAAAACAACAAACATTTCAACGATTCGGATTTGGAGTTTTTTAAAGGTTTGCTGCATACCTTGGATAAAGATGTTCAGGAACAGGCATTGTTTATGACAGATGTATTTTATTTACATAAATCAAATCAACGAAAGGAAATGTTTGAGTTGATAAAAGAAAGAGGAGATAAATATTTCGAAAAAATACCGAATGAGGAAATAGCTGATGTTGTTACTAACTATTGCGAGGATACAGTTTGTCTGAAGTTGGCAGCCAATCATTACAAAAATAAAATAAGTAAATACGTACCCGACTCCAAAGACGAAAAGAACAAGAGATTTATGACTGACATAAACGAAAATTACGCCACCGTGTTAAAAAAACTGAACAAAAAAAATGAGTTGAAGAAGTCCGCTGGAGCTAGTGTTTTTCGCTAGTTCCGAATATTGATGGTGTTCGCTCCACAACATCGCGTAATAAAAACAAAAATTTAACCGTTAATAGGCAGTTGATGAAAACCCCAAACACAAGAACACAACAACAACAAGCGATGAAAATACGCTTCGTCACTTTAGTGTTGGTAGCTTTTTGCAACTTAAGTATTAAAGCTTTCGATTCATCATCATCATCCTATGCCGACCATACTCCACGTTTTAGGGCAGGCCTCTCGGTGGGTTTGGTAGTATTTGATTTTTGGACAAGCAAAAGCGGAATGTTAATCATTCCAAGTTCATCCTCATCAGATGCTAAACCAATGTCGTATAGCGTTTCGATGTTTCGCCCTCTTGGTTGCTCGCTGGGTTATCGCATCTATAAGACACTTTATTTTCAAACTGGAGGGATCTTCACTCAGCAACATATCAAGGAGTTGTCTGACCAAATGCCCGTTCCGAAAGGAGCAAGTCGTAATACCTTTATGTATACTTACACAAGTAAATTTTTTCAGGTGCCACTTTCTTTGTCGCTAGTAACCAACAATAATATTAGTCCTTACATAAACATCGGAGTAAAAAGCAATTTTTTGTTTTACGAAAGTTTATCAGGTTATAACATCACCTCGAGGATGTATAATCCTGCTAATTCTTCGGTAATAGTACAAACCGAGCCATATGATTTGACGGACAACCATTTTAAGTTTAAAAGTTTGGTTCCGTTTGCCAGCCTTGGCATGTTGGTGTGGGCGAAACAAGATCGATTGGGCTTTGTAATTTACTCGTCATTCGACTTTGCACCTATCATAACAAAGGAAAGCACCGTTCCTAATTTCAGTTTCAACGAACTATCGACAACAAACTTTCAGGTGGTCTATAATTTCTAAACATTAATTTTAGAATCGAAAAACACTTTAAATTCAAATAATTTTTATAATTTTAAGAACTAATTAATTTTGGTGATTTCGGTACAAAAACAAAGCATGAAAAAAAAGAAACCCACAACCTCTATTACCAATGCTGCAAAAGGCAAGCAAGGAACAGCAACCAAACAAGAGTTGGCACAAATGGAGGCTGAACTAAAAAAGCTAAGAACCGAAAATGTAGGTTTGAAAGCCAAGTTTGCCAAGTTTGATGCCCTGTATAAGAATGTTCCGGTGGGCTGTTTCACACTTACTAAAAAAGGAGAGGTCCTCGATTATAATCCATACTTGGGCAAATTGCTGAAATTGAAATCGGCTCAAGGGCAATGTTTAAGCCTTTTCGACTTTACTACTAAAACCTCGTCTGTGGAGGTGAAACGATTTACAAAAACTGTTTTTACATCCACCGCTGCTGCATCGCCTATGGAGTTCGAAATAGAAGTGAACCGAACGAAACTGCAAGTAAGGCTAGAAGTGGTTTATAAGATAGATGATGGGCGAGCTAGCTGTGTGATGATAGACATAAGCACTGCCAATGCCGAGGAGAGAAAACAAAAAGATTTTGATGTAGAACGATTGAAGTTTGCGCTAGAAGGAAGCAACGAAGGGGTCTGGGATTGGAATGTGATGACTAACGAGGTGTATTTTTCGCCACGTTGGAAATCAATGATTGGATTTAAGGAACAGGAGATAGCAGGTAATTTTGATGAGTGGTCGACTCGTGTTCATCCTGAAGACTTAGCGAAAGCTTATGAAGAAATAAATAAAGCGTTCACTACAAAAAATTATAGTTATGCCATCGAGCACCGGATGAAGTGCAAGAATGGTAAATATAAATGGATAGAGGCGAAAGGCAAGGTGCTGGAATGGAATGCGGATAACAAACCAGTGCGAATGGTAGGTACGCATACCGACATCAGCAAGCTGAAAGCGCACGAAGAAGCGTTATTGACAAGCGAAGAGAAATATCGTTCGGTGGTTGAGAATTCGCCAATTGTCATTTATAATGCCGATTTGAGTGAACGAATCACGTATATGAATAATTCGGGTGGAGCACGTGCATTGAAAGATATTATAGGCAAAAGTTTGTATGATTTTGTAAAACCCGAATACCATAATATAGTAAGAAGAAGTCATAGAAATGTGTTCGAGAATAAAGCGATAGATTCTTACGAAACCGAAACGGTGGATATAAATGGAGACAAGTTGTGGTTTCAAACACAGATTTGTCCAATGATAATGAATAATAAGGTGGTAGGACTTACCTTGTTTTCGTTAAACATCACCAGCCGAAAACATGCAGAAGAAAAGATTATTCAATCGCTAAAAGAAAAAGAGATATTGCTAAAAGAGGTGCATCATAGGGTAAAGAATAATCTTCAAATCATCTCGAGTATTCTTAATTTGCAAACATCAAAAACCTCGGATTCAAAAACATTAGAAATAATACACGATTCGCAACTTCGCATCAAATCGATGTCAATCATTCATGAGTTGTTGTATAGAACAAATGATTTTTCGAAAATTAATTTCTCGGTATACATCCGCGAGATTCTTTCTAATTTATTAAGCTCGTCAAGCAAATCGAAAAACATAGAGATGGTATATGATGTGGAAACCATTTATCTTGATTTGGATTTATCTATACCATGTGGATTAATCATAAACGAACTGGTGACAAATTCATTTAAATATGCATTCAACGATACCAAAAAAGGGAAGTTGACCATTAATTTGAACAAAGAAGAAGGAAAAGTGAAATTGCGAATTGCAGATAATGGTAAAGGTATGCCGGCAAAAATAAATTATAGAGATACTCAGTCATTAGGTATGCAATTGGTGATGACGCTTACGCAACAAATAGACGGGAAGATAGAACTCGACAACAAGAATGGTGCAGCATATACCATTACTTTTAATGATGTGTCATCGAGAGCAAAACGCGAAAACTAAATTCTATTGAAGAATGAGTTTTTTAGTGAACACATGATTCTGTTCATTAGTTACTAGTAAAAAATAAATTCCTGCCGATAAGTTTTCTTTGAAGATTGTTGCCCTATTAGTATTTGCTAAACGTAGGCTCCTGACCTCGTTTCCTAAAACATCAACAATTTTCAATGTGATGAATTTTTGAACTTCCTTGAATTCAATGGTTGTCATGTTGTCGAAAGGATTCGGAAATAGAGAAAATGAAAATTCATTTTTATTGAATTCCATTATTGATTGAGGAATGGGACAAAGAGGACGGGAAGGTATAGCAACGTTGGATTGATAGCCAATGCTGTCGGCTAATTCGCCAAATTGATTATATCCGAATCCCCAAGCATTAAAATCATCTTTCAAGGTAAGTGAGTGGTAGCGCCCTGCCGAAATTTGTATTACGTGATTCAGATTTAAAACATGCATAGGATAGTTAAAGAAATTTGTATTGTTTATTCCCAATTGGCCAAGTGCATTATTCCCCCATGCCCACACGGTGCTGTCTTTGCCCAAAGCAAGGGTATGTAAGTATCCACTAGATACTGACAATGTTCCCGAAAGCGCTTTTACTTTTACAGGAAACAAACGTGTGGTGTTGGTGCTGTCGCCCAATTGACCATTGTTGTTGTATCCCCAAGCCCAAAGTGTGCTGTCGTTTTTTAAAGCCATGGCATGATATCCCCCACCTATGATGGCTTTAATATGGGTTAATCCATTCACCTGTACTGGAATATTTTTGCTTATTGTTGTTCCATCACCCAATTGCCCGAGGGTATTGTATCCCCACGCCCATACTGTTCCATCGCTTTTAAGTGCCAACGAAAAATCACCACCGCCCGAAATAGAGATGATGCCTGTCAAACCAATCACTTGTACTGGTGTTGTTCGTTGCAAAAACGTACCATCACCCAAGGCTCCCATTCCATTGTCACCCCATGTCCACACCGTGCTGTCACTCCGAAGTGCCATTGAATGGAGGTATCCGCTAGCAATGGAAATAATGTTGCTAAGTCCGTTGACTTGTATTGGTATGTTCTGTTGTATGGTGGTTCCATTACCGATTTGTCCGTAACTGTTGTCGCCCCAAGCCCAAACGCTTCCATCAGCTTTTAAAACCAAGGAGTGGTTTCCTTTGGCAGTGATGGCAAGGGCATGATTCATTCCATTCACAGGCGTTGCATGGTAAGATGGAGTGGTGGTGCCATCACCTAATTCACCATAATGATTGTATCCCCAAATACTAACGGTGCTGTCAGGACAAATGTTCATGCCATGGTCGGCACCACTACAAATGTTTTGTGAATGCAATTGTTCGAAAAGAAAGAGCGAACAAAAGATGAATAGGAATTGAAGGAAAAGAAATGATTTATGTTTCATTTTTCGATGCTAATTATTCGTCAAATTTAGTCTTTTTGAATTAGTTTTTGTGATGTTATAAAAAATCAACTATTCGCACCTGAAAAAATAAATGAAATAAAAATGACTTTTATACAGAATTAATGTATAAATTTAGGGACAATTTTTAGTGTAACCCTAACCTATAAAAAATGAATAGCTTGAAAAAAATACTACTACTAACAGTTATCTGTACCTTTTATAGCTTGATGCTAAAGGCTCAACCTTTTCAAATATTTACAGAGGATTTTGAACTTACCAACGGTTTTACGATGAATAGTGGAGGCCCAAGTGCTCCCACTGGTAATAACAATTGGGTGGTAAGCAACAATTATATTGGTGCTCCAACGTATCCTAACACGATGAGTGAGGATAGTACGTATAGTGGAAATATTACAGGTGCTCCACATAGTCGATATTTACATATCCACGATAATGCATCAGGAATAACCAATGCAAACTATGATGCTACCAATGTTTCAGACAACTTTACATATCTTACCAATGGTTTATGTACCTTGGGCATGGACAGCGTTCAGTTGATATTCTTCTATTTATGTGAAGGTTCGTCAAGTGCATATGGAGAGGTTTATTACAGCATCAATGGAGGTCCTTGGATACAAACGGGACAAGCGCAATACAATAACAAGTACAAATGGAAATATGAGAATATCACCGACCCTGTTTTTGCTAATCAGTTTAATGTTCGTTTCGGATTTAGATGGGTAAATGGAAGTGGAACACCTCCTTCGAATGAATCGTTCTCAATCGATGATATAGATGTGGTGGCCACTCCTGGAAGTTCATCAGGTACCCCAGTGACATGTGCGGTTGACAGTGTGGTTCCTAATCCGGTTTGTCAAGGAAATTACATTTATATCTATTGGCATTTAAGCGATACCTTATGCGATGGTGCATACACCATTCAATTGTCTACCTCAACAGGTGTATTCCCAGGAGCCAATGCTTGGATTTTTAATGTGTATTATCCACAAACAAGTGGTGTAATTCCTATTCAATTGCCAAATACAGTTTTACCGGGTACTTGTTATAAGATTCGAATTAATCGAACGACCCCATTGCCTGCTATAACGGGCGTGGCGAGTGCGTGTTTTACAATTCTTAATTGCCCCAATACCATTACCACCAATCAGCCAGTCGTCACGATGGATACAAATGCGGTCTGCATTGGTAGCGCTATTGATATTCCATTTTGGTCCATCGGAGTGTATACCATAGGTAACCATTACATTGCTCAGTTATCCGATACCAATGGAATATTCCCAACCACTCCAACGGTGATAAATAGTATGTTTAATTTTACAACGTATTCACCATCGCTTCCTCCTTATCAGCCTGGAACAGTGTCTGGCTTGGTGCCGAATGTTGCTCCCGGATGTAACTATTATATTCGAGTCATCTCCGATAATCCAGCAGCTATCGGCACTCCTTGGGGGCCTTTCTGTATACGACAATGCGATATAGAAACAAATAATAATACCGATTTGCATTTCTGTGTAACCGATTGTAGCGTGGCTCCACTTGGTCAAAATGCGATTATTCCGGTTGGGGTTCAAACATTTGATTCTACAGCTACTGGAGCGGTGTACAATCCTGGAAATATATTTAAGACACAGCTGATGAGCAGCATGAGTTTTGCTCAAATTGGTTCGAATGGAATACTAGGTTCAGTTGCATCTACACATGATACCACACTTCAAGTGCATGCACCTTGTAAGGATAGTTTGGGGATATATGGAATTCCGCTCGGGATGAATTATATGCGTGCGATAGCAACAAACACCACACAACCCGATAATGCATTGGGTAGTTTGATAAGGGTAACCATAGGAGCAGTGAAAGCTCAAGGATCTTCTGTTTCATGTCTCGATTATACGACCTTTACTCAGAGGGATACATTCTGTTCGGGAGATCAAATTTATCCAACGCTTTCACCCTATAATTATTTTGATAACTCAACCTATGCGTGGTCAATTAGTGGTTACAATGGGGGCAATGCTTTCCAGAATGCACAAGTTGCAAATTCCGACAACACAGGATTTGTGTTTACGTTTAATCCAGGGGTTTACTATTTAAAGGTAATAGAAACTAATAATGGTTGTGTGGGTCAGTATGGACCAATTGATACCATTTATGTGCTTGGACCTCCAAGTGTCGCCATCACCGGACCTGGAGTGATTTGCCAAGGCGATACCATACATTATTCCATACCTCCACAAACGTTGGTTACTAATGGTTGGTGGACAAGTAGTAATCCATCAGATCCGCTTTACAACGCAACTAATACTGAAACTGATGTGTTGGCGGGTGTTCCGGGTTCTTTTGTGTTAACGGTACATGCAACGAATCGTTGTCCACCTACTCAACAAAATTCTAGAACCATTTTCGTAAAAGCATATCCGGTGGTGGACGAAAGTAACGACACTACTGTTTGTGCGAACCAACCTGTAACTTTAACAACGAGTCCAACAACGGGATGTTCGTATAATTGGACAGTGGGTAGTACTTCAATAGGTTCGACTCAAACAACAACTGTGAGTCCAACGAACACCACTACTTATGTGATAACAGTGACCACGCTTGCTGGTCAGTGCAAAACAAGTGATACCGTGCATGTGAAAGTTGAATCCCCTATTAACAATTCGGCTTTTGCCAAGGTATGTCCACTTGGCGATACCCCGGTTTTGCTTTCGGCTGATACTACTGGTTCAAGCTATCTATGGAGTAACGGAGCTACTACACAACAGATATCGGTGAATGATACTGGAACATATAGTGTAGCAATTACCATTCCAGGAAAGGCTTGCGAACGAGTGGTGACTTACCATGTTGGTGCTGATCCTTGTCCTGTTGATTTGGTGCTCACTTTTCCTAATGTATTTACTCCTGATAACAATGGAGAAAATGATTCGTTTACACCGGTCATTACGGGTGATTTTGAAAAATTCCATGTAAAGATTTATGATCGTTGGGGTTTATTGATGTACGAATCTTCAGACCCATTCTTCGGTTGGGGAGGAAACAGTAATACTGGAAAACCTTGTCCTGATGGAGTCTACTATTATGTGGTAGAATACAACCAACATAATAAAGAAGTGAATTCTCAAAAAGGATTTGTAACTTTATTAAGAAAATAATATTGTAGAGAACAATTTCTAAAGATACGTGCATATAAAATGTATTCAATAAAATACTTTAACGAATTCTTTTATCGTAATTGCAGTATCTTTAACATTCAAGCCATCGTTGACTCTGCCTTTTGTCGAAGAAGCAGGAGTCAAGGATGGTTGTTTTTTATTTTCTTCCTGTTACTTCAGAGTGTAATTGCACAAACTAATGAGATAAAACTGAAGGCGGGTAATTTCAATCCTCGTCTTGCAGGCATCTATTCGTCAAAATCTCCAAGCATTGCAAAAAAGGGAGATGCGGAAGATTTGTTTCCCGATAGATTTCCTTTAGATAAACAAAAATGTAAAGAAGAGGTGGAGAAACGAACTTATAATTCTCGTTCCTTTGTTTCGAATACGGGTGAAATTGTCGTTCAGAATAGTTTGAATGCAATTAATTATATAGATAAGAGTAATCAATGGCAAGTGATTTCTGCAAAATTGAGTACAAGTGCCAATGGCTGGGCTGCTGTAAGACAAGAGTTTCCGACTTATTTAAATCAAGATGGAAGTACAGAAATAAGCTTAGGTTATGAACGACTTAAATTCAATAGCCATTGTAAAATCAATAACAATGAAATCAACCTGAATGATTACACAGTAGGCGTGAATGGTTTGCTTGCTAAAGATGTTGTTTCGTCCATTGATAAGAAGATTGTTTTTGAAGAAAACAGAATAGAAACAGACTACATCATTAATCATCCTTTAGCAATCAACAATCAGGATTTGGTAATTTCAGAAGAGATAGTGATTCCAGAAAATTATACATTTAAAAAAAATAATGATTCGAAATTACCAACTATCGACACAGATGAATATGTAATCTACTCACCAGATAATAAAATAGTGGCTAGATTTCATACACCTGTATATTTCGATTCGAAAAAGAAATTTGGCTCCGCGACTTATTCGGTGAAGTTGGAGAACAATAAGACTATTTTACAAATTACAATACCTGCTGCATGGCTTAATGCCCCAGAACGAGTTTATCCAATCACCATAGATCCCCTTGTCACTGGCCCTGATACAATGTACCCTCCAATTTATATGGGTTCTTGCGAATTGCCAAATTTTAATCATGATAGTATACAAATTACCATTCCTGCGAATATCACCATCACAGCGTTTATTGTCACTGATAGTTATTTTGCAGATGAAACACAACCTCCTGTTTCCATGGGGGACGGTCATATCTATTTAACTACACCTTGTGCTTCAACACCTGTATATTCAGTTGGAGGAACAGTGGCTGATACTGCAGGTTATGGATATTTAGATTCGGCAGATTTAAAATCAATCTTAGCTTGTTGTTTTGCTCCATCGTGTAATGTTCAAACATTTTATTTGGCACATTACTTAGCTCGAACAAATTGGGGCGCACCCGGATGTACTTACATGCTGTCACCTCCTTTTAACTATATTTACTACACTCCTATGAGTCCATGGCCATTCAATGCCTTTATGGTAGGCCATACAATAGAAACATCGCAAAATCAATGGTATGTTTATCCTTCACCAATTTGTTCGGATAGTTGCCATGTGAAACTGAGACTCACCACAAATTATGGTGTACCTCCTTATACCATCACTCACCCTTGGTTTGTGGGTTCAGACACTTATGGAACATGGGGAGCTGGGGTATGTACAAGTACAGGTAAAGACACCATTGATTTGACAATTCCTGGATGCCCAACTTATTGTGGAAATGTAACAACACTTAGTGTTCCTGCGCCAAGTGTTGTGGATGTGTGTGGAAACTCAGTTGCTGGATTATCGGCAAAGAATATTACAGTGAACCCAGTGCCTGATGCTACGGCCAATAATATTACTGTTTGTACGGGCACTCCCATTAGTATTCAACTCAATTCGTGTGTTGGTAGTGCTACTTTTAATTGGTCAGGTAGTAATGGAACCAACGGAGCTACTTCGACTATTACTGATAATGTAACCAATACAGGAAGCAGTCCTGTAATCATTACTTATACTGTTACACCAACTGCCACTAATTGCCAAGGAACAGCGGCTACAGTTACAGCAACAGTTACACCGCAACCAATAGCGTTGATTACTCCAACAGGTTCTACCAATATTTGTAGTGGTCAAAGTGTTACGCTCACTGCATCAGGAGGAACCATTTATCAATGGAGTGGTGGAAGTAGCGCTAACACTGCAACCATCACTGTAAGTCCGACTATAACAACAACCTATTCGGTTCAAGCCATAAGTGGAACTTGCGCTGACACCTATTCCATGACTGTTAATGTGAGCAATATTCCAACCGTTACACGGGATACACAATATATTTGTTCAGGGAAATCAATTACACTAACGGCATTTCCGGCAACCGCTTATCAATGGTCGGGAGGAGCAACAAGTACAAGCCAATCCATAACTGTGGCGCCAACAGTTTCTACTTATTATTATGAAGTAGGAACGAATAGTTGTGGTACCTTTTACGACACGGTTTTAGTAGTTGTTTATCCGAATCCCACTATCAATATCATCAACAACGATACTATTATTCAATCAGGAATAGTAGTGCCACTCTTCGCTACAGGTGGAGCTACTTATGAGTGGAGTTACGCAAGTTTAAGTTGTTATTATTGTCCGTACCCGATTGCTTCTCCTAACGTAACCACAACTTTTACGGTTACTGGTACCGATACCAATCAGTGTGTGAGTTCCGATCACGTTACCATTGTTGTTTTAAATGGTGGAAACGAATTATATATTCCAAATGCTTTTAGTCCGAATGGTGATGGCATCAACGATGTTTTTCTAGCCTATGGTACAAATATCAAAACCATTAAAATGCAAATCTTCAACAAATGGGGAGAACTCATTTACGAATCGGACGATAAAACAAAAGGTTGGAATGGGAAATACGAAGATCAATTTGTTCAGATGGATGTTTATGTTTATCGTATCGAATGCGAATGGATAGACGGCAACACAAGAAAACGAATCGGTAATATTTCCCTTATTAAGTAAATTTCCTCAACTCCAATTAATTAAACTTTCTTCTTCTGTGAAAATAGTAGCAATGAACTTTGTTGTGCTTCTTATTTAGTGACCTCAAAGCGTGACTAAAAAAATAATTTTTATTTGGTTTATGGAATTTAAAATGTTGTTGCATCTCTTTATCAAAATAGTTTAAGTATTCACTTTTAAAAATTGATAAAAAATGAAAAATTTAAAAAACAACAAGGTTTTGCCAATTTCACTTTTGAGTGTGGCAATGGTAGCATTACTAGCATTTATTACTCCTACGAGTTATTATGATTTAGCGCAGGACAATGATTTTATTCGAATGTTGAAAAAGAAATTAAGTTATTTCAACGAAAAATTGCCAGAGGATCGCATCTATGTTCAGTTTGACAAACCGTTTTACGAACCCGGGGACAATATATGGTTAGGTGCATTTGTTAGAGATGCACAAACGATGAAGCCAAGTATGAAGAGTGATATTCTGCATGTGGAATTATTAAATCCAAAAGGTACGATTGAAAAAACAATCAACATCATTGCGAAGAATGGAGTTGTGGCAGGCGATTTTATGCTCGATAAAGAAGCCTTAGGTGGATTGTACAAGGTGAGAGCTTATACCAATTGGATGAAAAATGATGGAGAATCAACGGTGTTCGAAAAAGAACTGCAAGTGCAAGATGTGGTGTTGCCCAATTTGAAAATGAAACTTGATTTTGAACGAAAGGCTTTTGGAGCAGGTGATGAGGTAATAGCAAAGTTGGAATTGAATACCAATGAAAACAAACCCTTATCGAATTACAAAGTGAAATTTGTCGCTAATCTTAATGGTGCGCATTTGCTTACAATAGAGGAAGAAACAGATGATTTAGGGATTAAATACATCCACTTTAACCTTCCAAAGGAATTGAAAACAAGTGATGGATTGTTGAATGTAATGATTGATTATAATGGGAGTACAGAGAGTGTATCAAGATCAATCCCAATTGTATTGAATAAAATTAAACTTGATTTGTTTCCTGAAGGAGGTGATTTGGTGAACAACTGGGAAACAAACGTTGCTTTTCGCGCATTGAATGAATTTAATAAACCTGCAGATGTTGAAGGTGTGGTAGAGAATCAGAATGGAATGAAAATAGCTTCGTTTAGTAGTTTTCATCAGGGGATGGGTTCATTTAAGATTACTCCAAAATTAAATGAAAAGTACATTGTTAAGATATTAAAACCTGTAGGCATAACCGAAACATTTTCTTTGCAAGATGCTCTCCCAAGAGGTTATATAATCAACGTTGATAATTCTCAATCTTCGGAAGTGGTTGTAAACATTAATACAACGGAAACAGAAGAATTGGCTTTGGTAGCACAAGTTAGAGGAAAGATATATTATTCAACCTCTATTAATGCAAAGAAAGGAATGAACAAGATTGTGTTCCCAACTTCGAATTTCCCAATTGGTGTTTCGCAAATTACTTTATTTGATTCGAAAGGGATTGCACGAGCTGAACGCATGGCGTTTGTAAATAAAGAGAAACAACTTGCCATTACTGTGGAAACAGATAAAGAAAAATACTTGCCACGTGAAAAAGTAAAAATGAAATTGACTGTGAAAGACGAACGCGGAATGCCAATGCCTGCAAATCTTTCGATGTCGGTAGTGAATGATCAATTACTTGCTTTTGCTGATGATAAATCGGGGAATGTTTTGTCTCAGTTGTTGTTGCAACAGGATATTAAGGATAAAATAGAAGAGCCTTCTTTTTACTTTGATTCAAAAGAACCAAAGGCAGATATGGCGCTTGATTATCTATTAATGACTTCGGGATGGAGACGATTTACTTGGGAAAAAATTATGAATGAAACTTATCCCGCAGTGGCATATCAAAGCGAAAGAGCAATAGTTTCAGGAATTGTATTGGATGCAACTACAAGCAAACCGATTTCAGAAACCAAAATAAAAATAGCTGGTGGTGCCGAATACCAAACAGATGAAAGTGGTAAATTTATTTTTAATAAATTAGATTTAAGTACTCCTGTAAGCTTGACTTTATCAAAGGCTTCGTACACTTCGCAAGTTCAAAATTTAGCTGCATATGGCGATAATAATGTGTATTACTTATACCCTTCTAATTATAGATACTATGGATATTACAATGCAGGACCGGGCAGAGCTGAAGAGATCCCACAGATGGCTGCAATGCAAAAAAATATTCCGGCTATGGTGGCACGAGAAGAAAATTTAGCAGCTTTGAATATAGTGGATGTAGAGAAAGTGGGAGACAACAAAAGAGCGAAACGAATGATGTTAGGAAATGCAAAGCACGAAGGTAAAAAGCAAAATATAGACGCGATTGCAACTAAAGAGGCGAATAATAAAAATGCAGAAGGAAAAGCGAAGAATGCTTTGCTGTTGAAAGACAATAGAGATGCACGATTCAAAATGCAGGATGCGATAGCAGGAAATGTGAATGAAATGGACGAAAAGGAGCAAGTGCAGCAAGTGGTAGCAGGTCCTGCTTATCACAGAGCCCGTCAGTTTGCAGCGCCTGTATATGAAAAAGAAGAAGTAGTTGAAAATAGAACCGATTTCAGAAATACAATTTACTGGAACCCGAACGTTGAGGTAGATAAAAGTGGTACAAAAACCATTGAGTTTTATGCAAGCGATGATATTACTTCGTTTCGCACCACAGTGGAAGGTATTGCTTCGGATGGTACTATTGGAAGAGCAGAGAAAACTATTTTCACTCAATTGCCATTTGCTATGAGTGTGAAAGTGCCTGTAGAAGTGGCTACCGAAGATAATGTGTCGATACCATTAACTTTGAAAAACAATACTAATCAACCATTAGGCGGATTCATCACGGTTTCATCTCCTGATGGATTAAAATCAATCTCAGAAATTCCAAGTGTTCAAACCATCATGCCAGGCAAAGCAAAAATAATTTATCTTGATTATAAGGTATTGGATAAAATAGGGTATGGCGATTTTACCATCAATTTTAAATCGTGTGGACTGGGTGATGGGTTTACACAAACAATAAAAATAGCGCCTAAGGGTTTTCCTGTACATGCCTCTTTTTCTGGGCAAGAAGCAGAAAAAGAATTTACGTTCACTACACGGGATGTTGTGAATGGTTCGTTAAAAGCATCGTTTTCGGCTTATCCTAACGTAGTGTCTGATTTAATGAAAGGGGTAGAAGGTATATTGCGCGAACCTTATGGTTGTTTCGAACAAACATCTATGAGTTCGTATCCAAATGCAATGGTACTTGATTACCTAAAAACAACGGATAGTAAGGATGATAAAACCATTTCTCGCGCTTCTGATTTGTTGGATAGAGGTTATAAACGATTGATTACTTTCGAAACAAAGGACAAGGGATATGAGTGGTTTGGCTCCAACCCAGGGCATGAAGCATTAACTGCTTATGGTTTGATGCAGTTTAATGATATGAAAAAAGCAGGGGAGAAAGTAGATAATAGAATGGTAGAACGCACAGCTAATTGGTTAATGGAAAGAAGAGATGGTGATGGAGGATTTAAAAGAAGTGCTGAAGCATTAGATAATTTTGGAAGAGCAAGAAAAGAAATTACAGATGCATACATTGTGTACGCCTTGTCGGAAGCTGGATTCGTTGATATTAAAAAAGAATTTAACTCAACTTATAATTATGCGATGAAGAGCAAAGACCCTTATGTATTGGCATTGGTAGCTTGTTCGGCTTTTAATTTAAAAGAAAATGCGAAAGCCGATGAAGCGTTAACGCTCTTGATTTCGAAACAAGATAAAAATGGTAGTTGGACAGGTGCCGAACATAGCATCACTTATTCCACTGGCCAATCTTTAAGCATTGAAACCTCTTCGCTCGCAGTGTTGGCAATCATCAAATCGGGAACAAAAGATGCGAGTGCATTGGCCAATGGGGTGAAGTACATTGTAGCATCGCGCAATGGATATGGCGAATTTGGAAATACACAAGGCACTATACTTGCCTTGAAAGCATTGACAGAATATGCAAAAGCTAGCAAAAGAACAAATGAGGGTGGAACGATTGCGATATTTGTGGATGGTAAACGAGTGGCCGATAAAGAATATAAAGCAGGTGAAAAAAATGAATTGGTGATTGATAAAATCGAACAGTATATTAAAGGTGAGGGCGACCACCGTTTGAAAGTAAAGTACTTTGGAGCCAAAACACCTTTGCCATATTCTGTTTCGGTGAGTTGGAACACTTCGTTGCCAACAAGTAATAAAGAATGTGCCATTGGGTTCACCACTCGCTTATCAGCCAAAACAGCGAAGGTGGGCGAAACCGTGAGGATGAACGCCACCATCACAAACAAAGAAAATAAAGGTGTGCCAAGCACCATGGCGATACTTGGAATACCAGCAGGTTTCACCGTGCAACCATGGCAATTGAAAGAAATGCAAGAGAAAAAAGTGTTTGATTATTACGAAATTTCTGGAAATAATATTGCCATTTATTACCGTTGCTTGGCACCCAATGCGGTGAAAGAAATTAACCTCGATTTGAAAGCAGAAATGCCAGGCGACTATGATGCTCCAGCTTCATCTGCCTATTTGTACTACACCAACGAATACAAAACATGGAGTGGTAGCAACAGAATATCGATTGTGAAATCGAAATTGTAATGAATTAATCATAGATGGATAAGGAGGCAAAGATGAAAACGAACATGATGGTTGTTATTCCGAGCCTCCTTATTGGTCTGTGGTTTTTTATCGTGCCGTTAGTTACCAAGGCCAACGTAACGAAAGATAGCATTCAACAAAAATATGCCTTGAACGACCCTCGAAACCCGAATTGCCCTTGTCATAAATATCAAAAGTTGGCTGATGATGAATTCAAAAAGCAAATGGTAGAAAATAAAAAAGCATTGCTTCCTTCGAAATCTGGTGAACAAAGATTGAGTTTAGCAAGACAAAATTGGATACCCAAATTGAAAAAGACAAGAACTTTAACTAATAAAAAAGGTAAAAAAGCTTGGCGAAAGGTAAAAACGAATACTAACTGCTTCCATTTTTAACAAATTGAACCCTCCTCTAATTAAAATATTACTTTTTGAGTTCATAAAGTTCCTAAAGGAGTTCATAAAGCACAAAAAGGAGTTCATAAAGAGGGCAAAGGAGTTCATTTAGCAAAAAAAGGAGTTCATAAAGAAGGCAAAGGAGTTCATTTAGCAAAAAAAGGAGTTCATAAAGAGGGCAAAGGAGTTCATTTAGCAAAAAAAGGAGTTCATAAAGAAGGCAAAGGAGTTCATTTAGCAAAAAAAGGAGTTCATAAAGA
>CAIWDF010000274.1 GCA_903911435.1 uncultured Bacteroidota bacterium | reverse complement strand
TTCGTTCCTTTGACACTCTACTTCAATAAAATCTTCATCTAACTTAAGTAATATTAAAACATCATTACGACTCAATTTTGCAAATAATTCGTCCGAAATATTATCCAAAATAAATTCAGCTGCCAAATCATGGTTATAATCTATTTCTTCTTCATTTTTCATTACCTATTTTTTAAGTGTTTCCTTTTTTCTTCTTTCCAATTCTTCTTCAATTGGTATATATAAAAGATTATTTTTTGATTGAGAAAATATTTTGTGCATCTTTTTTAAAGAAGAATCACTATGTGGCTCAAAAAAATTCTTTTTAGTAATATCTAAAAGGTTTCTTTGATTAATTTTATTCTTCCTTTCGATTTCTGTTTTTTCTATTTCTTCAGTATTTACTTTTTTAAATTCAATCAAAATCAAAGAACTTTCTTTACGGTTAATTCCATATTCCCAAGTTCCCCAAATAGTAATGTCAGAATTAGAATATTTTTTGTACGAACCTTTGAAATATTCTTTTGCAATTCCCTCGTTTAAATGATATGTAATCCATCCTTCTGCATGATTATTTTCATATAAGAATAATTTAAAAAGTATTGATTCCTTATATTCAGGCCTAATGCAATCAAATTTTATATGCTCATTTATTTTTTGGTTTTGAGGGACGAAAATACCTTTTGGAAGGTGCAAAATCTCGCTAAAATCAGCATTACTATTAAATTCTTTTAGTGATTTTGGTTTTGTTCCATCTTCATATTCATACACAAACCACAATGAGCCAATCATTGAAATTGGTGTTTTAGTTTTTATAGTTTTTTTCATATTTGTATTCTTTTAATATTCGTTTTCGTACTCATAAAATATTTTAATATCTAAACTATTACTTTTGTTGCTGCCTTTGCAGGTGTTTTTTCACCTGCAAACCTTCTAATCTTTATATCCCGATTATTTCCGCCCTTGTTGGTCTTCCTTTAAACTTAGCAGAATCGCTGCCTTTGCAGGTGTTTTTTCACCTGCAAACGTTCTAATCTTTTTATACCGATTATTTCCCACCTCACAAAGATACAAAACATTTAACATCCTCCCCATCCCAAAACATGACAACAATCATATAAAAAAATAAACCAACGCATTTAATAATCCAATAAATTTGCGATAGAGGAAAACTAAAAGATAGCGGAATTTTTCGAGTGAAATAGCATCCTATCTTATTTCCTTTAAATTTAAAGGCAAACGATGGTATTTTTTTCAACTATTCTTAAAAAATACTGCGTTCTTTCTCATTCTGTTTCAGTTTTAGCTAATATCCCCCTCTACTCATTTAACTTGCTTATTATCAACAATTAAATCAAATTAATCACCGCCCAAATCGAATCGGGCGTCATCCAAATCGCCTCGGGCGTCATCCAAATCGACTCGGACGTCATCCAAATTCAATCGGGCGTCATCCAAATTGACTCGGGCGTCATCCAAATTGCAAACGATGTCGCTCAAATCGCCTCCGATTTTACCCAAATTAGCTTCAACCGAACTCAACTTAAACACAATATCAAACAAAATAATTACAATTAAATAATAAATATCATGAACAATAAATCATCAAATCAGGTTTCCGCAATCCGTACCACCATCACGCTTTGCATCTCACCCGATGGCACCACTGCCACGGCACCCATCTCAGCATTTGCAGGCATACTTGCAACTGCCGAAAACAAACTTATCTTAATAGATAATTTCGACATCATCGCCACCGGCAAAACCAAAGGCGTAACCCTCGACACCAAAGCCATTCGCAAAACTGTCGAAACCATAGCCTTCAAATGTTCAAGTGCCGTTATCGCTTTTGCTTCGCAATCACCCGTAAACAATACACTTATCTCCTTAGTAGATTATTCGCAATCCGATTTAAAAGGAGCTACCAAAAAAGATATTGTAAGCATTGCCACCGCCATTCAAAAAGCAGCAAGCAACAATGCAGGCGCACTCCATTTCGGTATCACCGCCACCGATATCACCGACCTTGCAGCAGCCATCACCCTATATACCACCGATAGTTCCGACCCTCGTCAGGCACTCCTCAATATTAGCAACGCCAAACGCCAAATCAAAGTGCTTATCAAAGAAATTTCGCACGACATTTTTAAAATGCAGATGGATAAAATGGTGAACACTTTACTTGCCACCAACCCTCAGTTTGTAGAAAAATATTTCCAAGCCCGCGAAATCATCGACCTTGGTAAAACACATACCAAAATGACAGGCACCACCCATGATGCGGATGGCTTAATGCTAAAAGGCGTTTTAATCCTCCTTACTCAAATTGCCGACCCATCTATCACTTACAAATTCTTTTCAAACGATTTAGGCAAATTTTCTCAAACACTCATCAAGCCAGGCGAGTACAACATACGAGTAGAACTGCCACTTTACACCATCATCACCGAAACCAACATAAAATTCGTTGCAGGCAAAAACCTAAAACGCAAATACACCTTAATACTTATCTAAAACAAAAAGCCCCGAAAAAAATTCGGGGCTTTTTCATTATATAGACTAATGACCAATCACTATTGAACCAATAAACTATAACCCTTTGTCGTAATTCACCGTTACAGTAGGTGTGGTTGGGCGACTTTGGCAGGTGAGTATATACCCTTGTTTCACTTCGCCTTTCGATAAAGCATAGTTCACTCGCATTTCCACTTTTCCTTCTTGCAACAAAGCACGGCAGGTACAGCACGAACCTCCTTGACAAGCATACGGTGCATCCAATCCTTTGCGAAGCACTGCTTCTAATATCGATTCACCTTGGTTCAACACTATTTTATGTTCGTCACCATCGAGTATGATGGTAGCAGTAGCACCAGCCACCTCGTCCACCGCAGGATTTACTTCTTCGGTGCTTACCGGAGCGGTAAAATATTCGATATGAATTTGAGCTTCATTTATTTTTAACTCTTTCAAAGCAGCCACCACATTTTCCATCATCGGGCCAGGGCCACAGATAAAATATTCGTTGCTAGCACTTATACCAATATAGTTTTCGAACAAAGAAATGATTTTCCCCTTTTCCATCACTCCTTGCAATAGCATGGGATGATTGGCTGGTGGCGTATTGAGTATATGCACCACATTCAACCTATCGGCATTGGTAAGTGCCAATAACTCGATTTGTTTTTGAAAGATGATGGAAGGTTCATCGTTATTGCCATACAATAAAGTAATACGGCTTTGAGGCTCGGCTTTAAGCACCGTTTTAAGTATCGAGAACATCGGAGTGATGCCGCTGCCTCCTGCAAAAAGCACATAATGTTTGTTGTTGTTGGCATTCATTTCCGAATAGAAATTCCCCATCGGTACCATCACTTCCATCACATCGCCTACCTTCACAGTGTCGTTGATAAAGGTAGAAACGCGACCATCTTTTACCTTTTTCACTGCCACACGCAATTCGTTTTCGTCAAGCGGACTGCTACAGATGGAATACGAACGCCTCAACTCTTCGCCTTTTACTTTTAGTTTCAGCGTAAGGTATTGCCCTTGTTTGTATGTATATTCTTGTTTTAGTTCGGTAGGAACTGCGAAGGCAATAGACACTGCATCGGCTGTTTCGCGAACCACTTCACTTACTTTTAACGTATGAAATTTTGACATAATATTAGGTATCCTATTTTTTGGAGGTGCGAATTTACGATTAATATAGAAAACCACAACTCCTTACCTCAGCTTGAGAAAAAGTAATAAATTGCAGCCCGATTGCAACCGCTATGAATCAAACCGAGAAAATATACTTCCCCAACCTTGACGGGCTGCGGTTTTTCGCCTTTTTTGCGGTGTTTATAAACCATGCCGTGGTGAGCCTTGGATATTTCGGAGGAAACAAACCGTATGATTTTGCCAAAGAAAACCTTTTGAAAAATGGCGATTTGGGTGTAAGTTTCTTTTTTGTGCTCAGTGGTTTCCTCATCACTTATCTTTTGTTGAGCGAAAAAGCCAATCGAGGAAGCATCAATATCAAGCATTTTTATTTTAGGCGGATATTGCGCATTTGGCCAGTTTATTTTCTAGTCGTTACCCTTTGTCTTTGGGTGTTTCCTCTCTTACACAATCATATTCCCGAACATTTCCCCATTGGTGTAAGCACCAGTTCTATCAACAAATGGCTTTACATTGGTTTTGCTGGCAATTTCGATTATGTATTTCATGGCATCAGCAATGTGCTCATTGGGGTGCTTTGGTCGGTGTCGGTTGAAGAGCAGTTTTACCTGTTTTGGCCATTGGTCATCGCCTTTATCCCACGCAAGTATTTATTGGCAAGTTTCCTTTTGATTATTTCGGGTTCGGTGGCGTTTCGCTATTTCTATGCCGATGGAGCCATCATGATTATTAAGTTTCATTCGCTTTCGTCCATGTCCGATTTGGCTACAGGGGCACTCATTGCTTATTTGGCTACCCATGCCGCCTTTATCGAACGATTTAAAACCATTTCGGGCAATGTCATCAAGCTGGTATACCTAGTGGCCATCATCATCATGCCGCTAAGGCTTTATCTTTGGAAACTAGGCGCACATTATACCCTTGGCTCCTCGTTTTTTCCGGTAGTATTCTCCTTGATTTTTGCTTTTATGGTGATGGAACAAAACTATGCCCAACATTCGTTTTACAAGATAAGCCGCTGGAAAATCATTTCGTCCTTAGGCCAATATACCTATGGCATGTATTGCTATCACATGATTGTGTTTTTCTGCATCATTTTCGCCATGCACCTCCTAGGAGCCAATGTTTGGTGCATCAATTACAAAGCTTTTATTTGCCTTAGCATCACCAGTTTGTTCACCACCATCTTGGTATCGATGCTGAGCTATCATTTTTTCGAACGTTTTTTCCTCAAGTTGAAGAATAAATTTAGCTAAACGTTCGCCTCCAACAACCTATTCTACCACCCAGCGTTTCACCTCTTTAGCCATTGCCGATTGAACGGTGATAACGTATACACCTTTGGCAAGGTGAAGGTCAGTAGTGCTCATCCATTTTTGGTGGGTACCTGCCGTTTGCACTCCTTCCACCGAAGTGGTTAATACTTTACCCATCATATCCGACACGGTGATGGTGATAGGCGATGGATTGGTAAGCGCATATTGCACCACCAATTGATCGGTAGATGGGTTTGGAAAAACTTGAAGTGCGAAGGCATTGCCATTGTTTTCGGCTATGCCAGCTCCCGAATGATAGATGTCTTGATACGAAACATTGCTGATGGTGGCCGTGGTGCCCAATAGGTTAGCATCTATCTCCAGCACAGGTATTTGTTTGCCATTGGTCAACCATTTATACTCCACCCGTGTAGGGCGAACAATGTTGCTACCAAACGAAAGGGCCGAAATGTACAAAGTATCGGTGCTCGTTATTACCGATTTCACCCTTAGCGTTTGATACGAGTTATACGGCAAGGTCAATGTACCCCAACCATCCACCACGTTCACCCTGTGGCCTTTTTCGCCATAATATCCAATAGTAGGGATGGGTAAGCCAAACTGATAATCGCTCGAATCGGTATTGCCATAATTCATCGGGAAGGTATAAATCACATCGCTAGACGTGTACATAAACGGCAAAGGAGTGCCTCCAATGGTATAGCCTGCTCCTACTTGCTTTAGCGAACCATTAGACTCTTTCAAGAAATCGTAAGCAGCTGTGATGTTGAGCACCGGCAAACCCGTCAGGTTTCGGTTTTCGCGACCATAACTGGTGTTCAGAATATTAAACAAAATGGCATAAATGGTAGGAAAATTAAAAGGATTATCGAATTTTATTTCCTGCTGACTGGTATACGTAAGACTAGAAAAATCCCAAGCATAGTTAGCACCTGTAAGTGTAGCATCCAGCGAACCGATGGTATTAGTAAGGCTTACCAACACCGAGTCGCCCGCATTGGGCATATCGTTTCGGGTTACCGTTATTTGTGCCCACGAACCAAGCATCATCGACATAGCAAACGAAAAGAGTATAAGTTTTTTCATATGGTAGAAATTTTAGTTTTGTAAATATCCGTAAAAAAATATTCACCACAATTTTTTTTTCAAAAAAATAGATAAGGGTGATTACTTTGAGGTAATTTTCAAGTTGAATCATTCAACTCTTAACAAAAAAAATCCCGTTACATTTCTGTAACGGGATTTTAAGTTTTAACTATTAAGGAGAATGAATACTCCTTTTACTGTTTAATCAATCGTTGTGTATACATAATCGAACTATCATGATCAATTATTCTTATCATGTATATTCCGTTCTTGTATGCCTCTATGTTTGTTCTCAACAAGTTTTCGCCTACCGTTATCGTATGCTTTTCTTGTCTTACCATGTTTCCTAAAACATCATACACTTCTTCTATTATTTCTTTTTCCTCTGCACTTTGTATCTCCATCGAATACTCACTCGTTGCTGGATTTGGATATAATCTTATGTTGTTGTTCGTTTCGCTTGTCATCTCCTCTGGACTTGCACATGCTGTTATTGCCTTCGACTGACGCCCACTGCTTCCACATGCATTTTGTGTATTCACATAAATGGTTCCTGCTGGGAAAGCTGTTGAAGCTACATTCGCTACAATGCTTGAAGTCCCTTGCCCAGCGGCAATTGTAAGTCCTGTTGGTAAGGTCCATACATAATTCGTTGCTCCTGCTATTGCTGCTATTGAATAGGTAGTAGAACCTAATCCACATACTGTAGAAGCCCCTGTTATTGCTCCTGGGGTGGCTGATATTTTGGTCACAGCTAACGTTCTTGCTGCACTATTTGCACAGGCATTGTGCGATGTAACACTTACTGTTCCCACCATTGGTGTTGCAAACGTTGCTACTATCGTTGATGTGCCTTGGCCAGATAGGGTTGCTCCTGCTGGTGCTGTCCATGTATAACCTGTGGCTCCTGTTACTGCTGCTACCGAGTAGGTGGCTGAGGTTAATCCGCAAGTCACCGTTGGCCCTGATATCACTCCTGGTGAGGCCGATGCTACTGACAAGGCTAACACCTTAGCTGCTCCTGTTCCGCAAACGTTGATTGCCTGAACTGAAATACTACCGCCTGTAAATCCTGCATTTTGTACCGTTATGCTACTTCCCGCTGTGGATAAAGAACTTAATCCTGTTGGTAAGGTCCATGTATAACTTGCTGCACCAACAACGCCTGTGGCTGTGTACGTAGTTGTTGTTACACCACATACATTGGTCAATCCTGAAATGGCTGTGGTGGCTGCTGGTATTTTTCCATATACTGTTCGTGCTGTGCCCGCTGTGCTTCCACAGGCATTCACTGCGGTTACATTGATGTTGCCTGCTACAAAAGTGGCGGCTATATTTGCATGTATCGAACTTGTGCCTGTACCACTGGATACTGTTATTCCTGTTGGTAAGGTCCATGTATAACTTGTTGCTCCGGCTGAACTTGTCGTGTAATTTGCTGTGGTTTGTCCGCATAATGAAACCGGTCCTGAGATGATACTTGGTGCTATCGGTTTCTTGGTAATGGCGGTGGTTAAGCTATTACTTCCACAGGTGTTAGTAGCTTGCAATGTTAATGTTCCTAATATAGTACCTGCTGCCACTGTTACATTTATCGATGGGGTGCCTTGTCCGGAGGTTATGGTTAATCCGGTTGGCACTGTCCAACTATAACTGCTTACTCCTGCTACTGGGCTAGCTGAATAGCTAGCGCTCGTTAATCCACATACTACTGATGGCCCAGATATGCTACCTGTTAACGCTGGGGAGGCTGTTACAATGCTTATACTGGTGGTACCTGCACTTGATCCGCAACTATTGGTTGCTTTTACGCTGAGGTTACCTGTCACAAATGTTGAATCTACATGAACGGTTAATGACGTGGTACCTTGGCCGGAAACGGTTGTCAAGCCTGTTGGTAATGTCCAATCATAGCCTGTTGCATTGGTTACTGACGAACAGGTATATACTACATTACTTCCTAGTGAATTACATAAACCTACCAAACCTGTTATACTTGATGGTGGGATAGCTGGTACGACTGCATTTAATACTAAACTTTTAGCTCCTGCACTTATTCCACATACATAGGTTGCGGATACCGACAGTGTGCCACTGGTGAAACTTGAGTCTACGTTCACTGTTAATGACGTGGTACCTTGGCCGGAAATATAGGTCAAGCCGGATGGAATGGTCCAGTTATAGCCTGCTGCTCCTGATACCGATGAACAGGTATATACTTCATTGGCTCCTATGGATGAACAAAGGGCTGCTTGACCAGACAATGTAGCTGGGGCAGTGGCGGGTGGCACTCCATTTAAACTCACGTTTCTTGTTGCTAAGCTGCTACCGCAAGCATTGGTATCTGCTACCATTAATGTTCCACTGGTAAAACTCGAACCTACGGTTACTACTAGATGGGTAGTGCCCTGACCGGATACTAGGTTTAAGCCAGATGGTAGTGTCCATTTATACCCCGTTGCATTAGTTACTGTTGGACAGGTATAGTTAATAGTTGTATTGCTGCCTACGTATGAACACATTGCTGTGGTTCCCGTTATGCTTGTTGGTGCGGTAGCTGGTATGGTTGCTGAAAGCGCTAAGGTTCTTGAGGTAAGACTAGCTCCACATGCATTGGTATCCACTACCGATAAGGTTCCTGCGGTAAAGCCTGAGCCTACTGTTAATATGATATGGGTCGTGCCCTGACCTGATACAAGGGTTAAGCCGCTTGGTAATGTCCATTTATAGCCTGTTGCATTGGTTACCGTTGGGCAGGTATAATTCACATTTGTACCATTATGTAAGGCTACGCACAATCCTGTGGCTCCTGCGATACTGGCTGGTGCGGTTGCTGGTATAGTGGCTGTTAATGCCAACGTCTTTGCTGTTAGACTTGCTCCACATGCATTGGTATCTAATACGGATAAGGTACCTGTAGTAAAGCCTGAACTTACTGTCGCTACAATATGGGTGGTACCTTGGCCGGATACTAGGTTGATGCCGGAAGGGAGTGTCCATTTATAGCCTGTTGCATTGGTCACCGTAGAGCAGGTATAGTTAACTGAACTGCCTGTACCTAAATAGGAACATAAACTTGTAACTCCTGTCATGGTGGCTGGTGCTGAAGCTGGTATGTTCACTAATAAGCTGATGCTTCTTGCGCTGATACTTGATCCGCACGCATTTGTTGCTACTACCGACAAACTGCCTGTGGTAAATCCTTGGTTCACTGTTACTGTGATAGCACTTGTACCTTGACCCGATACTAGGCTAATTCCGCTTGGTACAAACCAACTATAACCTGTTGCACTGTTTACTAATGTGCTGGTATAAACTACATTTTGTCCTACATATGCACATAGGTTGATTGGTCCGGTAATGCTTGCTGGGGTTCCTGGTACGGATGCGTTAACCGTGATATTACTTGTAAGGGTATCGTTTCCGTTAACATTAGTGGCTATCAACGTGATGGTTTTGCTTCCTGTACTGCTATAGCTTACCGTATATGGTCCAAAGCCGCTTGCACTAGATGGGGTAGCTCCGATTCCGAAATTCCATGAATAGCTAGTGGCATAGTTGGTTAAGTTGTTAAAGGTGACTGTGCCATCTAGGTTGCAATCAATGGTCGTACTACTTGCTACAAAATTTGCTATTGGAAATGGGCCGGTTACCATAAAGTTTACACTGCCGCTGGTTCCGCCTCCTGGTAGACCATTGGTTACTGTAAATGGTCGTACTCCGATACTTGCTCCTAAGCTGATGCTTATGTTTGCTGTTAGCATTGTGTCTGAATTTACTGTTACCGTGTTTACTGTTATGCCTGTACCTACATTTAAGCTACTGGCATTGGTGATAAAGCCTGATCCTTTTAATACTACATCTAAGGTTTGTAATTGAGCCCCTAATGACGGACTAATGGTATACAAACTTGGGGTTGGGTTTATCACCCCTATCTGGAAGTCGCCTAAGCTACTTACGTTAGATACAGATTGGTAGTTGCCATAGTTATAACTATTCGGTAAGGTTTGCCAACTGCTGCCTGTGTATAATGAAGCTGCTGCATAGCTATCTACAAAGCCTGCATCTTTATCACTGTTCTGATAACTCAAACCGATTTGATACTGATCGAAACTAACTCCTTGGTTACTCATGCTCCACGTGCGATTGACCGTTTGGTTAGAGTTAAATCCTGAGGTGCTGATTTGTAAATGGTCGCCTACTGTGGTGCTCGCGGTTACATATCCATCGGTTAGTACATTATCAAAAAATAAATCAAGTGCTGCACTACTCGTGCCTGTACCGATTGGGTAATACGCGGATACGCCAAAGCCTGATGGGATGTATTCTTCTAAATTACCTTCTATCAATCCGCCTATGGCTATTGGAAATGCATTCGCCTCCATGCGTATTTTGTTACTGCCCGTTTGTACGTTACCATTGTCTAACTCTAAGATGCTCATTACTGTGATATCGTTCGACAAGTTTACTCCTGAAGCATTATTTACATAAATGTTATCAAAAGTATTGCTGCCACTGATGGTTTGTGCACTCGACCCTGCAAAGGTAACCATGCCTCCTGCTGAGGTAAAGGTGCCATTGTTGGTCCAGTTACCTGTAAGTGTTAATGTGCCCGTGCCATCTATGCTTAACGTGGATCCACTA
>CAIWDF010000273.1 GCA_903911435.1 uncultured Bacteroidota bacterium | reverse complement strand
CTACTGTATTCGCTCAAGTGCTTGTATTTACTATTTACAGGACCTGACAATACTAATGGTTTTTTCAGCCTGTTTCTATTTTCTAATTTTAATCATATCCTGGGCTGTCCATTCAGCAATTATTACGGAGTGAAAAAATATCACTAGTGTCCACTTTAAAAATAAAAACGTTCTTTGAAATCATTGTATATATATACTTTGCGCGCATTTTGACAGCGTGACGATTTGAAAAGCTTAAGTTCGGTGATTAATTTCTCACAATGAACAACGGCAAATACGTATTCGCACAACTGATCGAATTTTTACCTCAGAGAGTATTTGATGGTTTTGTAACAAAATATTCTGGCAATAAACACATTAGGCATTTTACCTGTTGGAATCAATTGCTTTGCATGATTTTCGGTCAACTTACTAATCGGGATAGTCTTAGGGATCTGATTGTTGCTATTGATGCTCATAGCCGAAAAACATATCATCTCGGGTTTGGAAAAAGCGTAACCAGGAGTAATTTAGCTAAGGCAAATGAGAATCGAAGCAGTAAGATTTTTGAAGAATATGCTTATCATCTAATTGCAGTGGCACGAAGGAAACGAGCTAATGACAATTTCGAGATTAAAGGCAAAGTGTACGCTTTTGACTCTTCAACTATAGACCTATGCTTAAGTGTCTTCTGGTGGGCTAAATTCCGCAAAGCAAAAGGAGGTATAAAACTCCATACGCTTTTTGATATAACCACGCAAATACCTGCATTTATACACATTACAGAAGCAAAAGTAAATGACGTGAATGCAATGGATTTAATTCCATATGAGAGTGACTCGTACTATATTTTTGATCGTGGGTATGTAGATTTTACCAGACTACACAAGATCACAAACCATTCAGCATATTTTGTGATACGAGCTAAGTCTAATCTCAAATTTAATCGGATGTATTCCAATAAAGTTGATAAAACTACAGGAGTTCAATGCGACCAGGTTGGAAAACTATCTGGATTCTACGTTTCAAAACAATATCCCGATAAATTGAGAAGAGTGAAGTTTTATGATGAGGAAACCAAGCGAATTTTTGTTTTCTTGACCAATAACTTCGAGCTATCAGCCGTACATATTGCGTTGCTCTATAAAAATCGCTGGCAAGTTGAGTTATTCTTCAAATGGATAAAACAACATCTGAAGATAAAATGCTTCTGGGGAACGTCTGAAAACGCAGTACGAATACAAATCTACACAGCAATTATTTCCTACTGTTTGGTGTCAATTGTAGGATATGACCTTAAAATTGATCGCTCAACCTACGAAATATTACAGGTCTTGGGCATATCTCTACTTGACAAAACTCCTGTGAATGAGCTGTTTACAAAGATAGATTACAAGGATGTCAATGAACTAGATTATAATCAACTGTTATTCAGTTAGTTTAAAGTGGACACTAGTGAGTTTGTTTATCAAGCTATATTTCAAAACGCATTCTTTTTCGAATTCATTTCCACTTGTATTAAGGATTGTAATTTCACAAACTGAATCTGCACTGCTGTCATGAACTGTAGATAACTCAACGTTCAAATAATCAGAATAATTGTTCAAAACCTTATCCTCAGATTTACTACAGCTAAATACTATCAATCCCATTGATAGTAGACTAATAATCAATTTAGTAGTTTTCATGGTTTGTTTTGTTTAGGTTAAAATTTATATTAGATATATGTATGAACTTTAAATGTTAAGATTTATTTTAATGTCAGCCAATTAATAGCTAATACATTTCTTTTTATCGATTCGTATCTAATTTCTTTCTGTCAGTTGTGATTTTTCAAACATTGGTAGTAACGGATTACCTATAGCAAGTGCGGGAATAAATTGCACTGCATTTTCAAGCCAGCACAAATGTATTTACGTTAAACTGAAATCCCAAATTACTCCTTGGATAAGATCGCAATAATCAGTAAGTTATCGTTTTATTATTTGCGAAAAGTGAAGTATTGCTTACCGTATTTGCGATTTTCGCAAATACAGTATTATCTTTACACAAAATAATCCATATGGATACACTTAGCGTTTCAAAAAAAATACTTGCAGCAATTAAGAATATTCAAGGAACAAAATATTTACCTACAGGTTTGACCAAGTATGCGACATGTGGACTACCGATTTATTTTGTGCTGGTTTTTACGCTAAGACATGTAATTGATATGCATCCGTATATGTTACCATATTTGGATTTAACATACGATTTATGAGATGTATAATATTAAAAATGCTATTAAAAGCTTCTAATGTAAGACACTGATGGTATAATCGGGAATAAACAAATCTGGTACAGATGCAAATTCTTGCCTTTATCATAATCGAGGTACACGAAATAAGGATTCTGGTGACTGTAAACGTTATAAATCGAAAGTACCCAATCACGGGTTCCTTTTTTCATCTCTTTTATGAATCGAGCCGAAAAATCCAGCCTGTGATAAACAGGCATGCGGCTTTGATTCCGACCGGGATAGGTGTATGTGGCATCAGATATTTGCTTAAAAACTGATATCGGATTATTTGTTTCGTTTCTGTAATTGTAATTTATAGTCGGATATTTACCATCAGGTAAAGTAATGGCATTACCCGAATTAAGCACAAAATCAGCACTAAGTATAATATTCTTGCGGATGGTGTAATTTGCAACCACTGTAAAATAATGCCTTCTGTCGAATTTGTAAGGATACCAATTGCCTTTATTAATGTTTTCAAATTGTCTGAAGTTATAACTCAATGTATAACCGACCCAACCGGTAAACTTGCCTTGCTTCTTTTGCACAAGCAATTCCATTCCATAGCATTTACCTTTGCCATCCCGTTCAATTTTATCCTCCCAATTGTTAGCTCCTCCAAAAAAGCTTGCACCTTCGCTAAATTCAATCTGGTTGCTTAATGTTTTGTAATATCCTTCCACATTTAGTTCTATTCCGGTATTTTTTAAGGTATGATATACTCCAATGCTATACAAATGACTATACTGAGGCCTGGTGGTTGGAGTTGCCGGAACCCACAAATCAGTTGGTAAACCTGTTCCATTATTCGAAAGTAAATGCAGGTTCTGCTGCATATAAACATAACTTGCCTTAATCGACCAATCTTGTTTTATAATGTAGTTTAGAGTTACCCTAGGTTGTAATGAAGGGAAAGTGTGTTTGTTTACAAAATAGGAATTATAGTGCAAACCGATATTTGCATTTATCTTTTTAGTGAAGGTTAGTTCACTTTCTGCATAAACTATTATTTCATCCGAAGTCAATTTTGTTGATCCGAAGATCGTATCTGTTGAAGTGTCTTTATAAATATTTAAACCGGGATTAAACTGGTGATGTGTATAACTTGCGCCCATTTTAAAGCTGATAGTATTGGTAACAAAATAATCAAAATCTTTTTTTAAAATCAGGTCGTTTACACCCGAAACAAAGGCTGAACTTGCTCTTTCGAGTACATCTCTACTCGTTTTGTCTTTCTGTTCATACTTAACCTCATTCGTATAGTCAAAATGGGTATATGCAAACGTTAAACTTCCAAATAACTTGCTGTTGTACTGATGATTCCACTTAAGCGATGCAAGCGTATTACCCCATTTAATATTGGCCTGATAATCGTAAAAAGTGCTTGAACCATAGGCTATATTATCTTTTTGTTTGAAAAAAATATTGTCGCGGCCTTTATAAAATGAGAGAGATACAGAATTTTTAGGATTGAAATCATGCGTTACCTTGGTGTATAAGTCATAAAAAGTGTACCCTGCGCTGTATTCATTTCCGCTTCCCAGTTTTGTGATCAAGCGGGTTGCAAGGTCGAGATTACACCTGCGCATGCTAACCATAAACCGGTTTTTTTTGTTAAAAAGAGGTCCTTCCAGAAATAGCCTGGTTGCTAATGTTCCAATCCCAAATTCGCCTTTTATAGATTCGGGATTACCACTTTTCATCCTGATATCGACCACACTGCTTAACCGTCCGCCATACCGAGCAGGAAATCCACCTTTAATAAGTTTAACATCGTTTATTGCATTTACGTCGAAAACCGACACAAACCCGCCAATGTGATTAACATAATAGAGCGGTATATCGTCGAGTAATATGAGGTTTTGATCAGGCGTGCCACCTCTGACATATAAGCCACTTGTACCTTCGTTTCCTCCCTGTACACCTGGCATAAGTTGAAATGCTTTTAACACATCAACTTCACCTCCCAAGGCAGGTAAAAGTTTGATTTGTTGCATTGGAATTTTCAATACACCGGTTCTTGGCACTGACACGCTTGTGCCTACCGCTTTTATTACAACTCCCTGTAAATCGTTAGTTTTGGGAGAGAGTAAGACATTCGCATTTTCATTCGGTGAACTAAATTTCAATGTATCAGAAGTATAACCAATATAGCTGAATATAAGCGAAACAGGAAAGTGATTTGTCCTGATGCTAAAAAACCCATAATTGTTGCTTGTAATACCATCAGTTGTGCCGGAAATATAAACCGAACAGCCAATTAGTTTTTCACCTGATTGCTTATCCGAAATAAAGCCTTGAATATTCTTTTGGGAGAAGCCTGAAAAACAAGTAGCGGAAACAGCCAGAAATATCAAAATCCGTTTTTTCATTTCCTTTCTATCTTACTTGTTGTTGAACTATAAGCAGCTACCACACCTAAACCACCTTCTACATTCGTGTACATATCGAGCGGTTCGCCGGTAAATAATAAGTTTTGGATTCCATCCGAATTAATACTCGCATTATAGGAATGACGGGTATAATATTTCCGATACAAGTAATATTCCATGGAAATACTGCGTAACAAAATATAACCATCTTCTCCAAAAGGACTAATCCAAATACCATCCGGCATCATATATCCACCAGCAATTGAAAATGCTAATTGTTGTTTTTTACCATTAAAAAGTTTGTCGCTGAAAAATATAGTGGTGGGGGAATAATCCCAATCTCCTTCATTTTGCACAATTTTATCGGGTATTAATACATAAAATGGGTCATTCTTATATGAGTAACGATAGGTGTTTGTAAGGTTATCATATCTCTTGGTATATATTATCACTTCATAAAAATTATCAACATCCGGATTATCGTCAATTGTAAATGTTAGTTCTCCAAAATATTGTTGATTTACGGCATCGTACCCAGTCGGGAATTCCATTTTAGGTTCATAGAGCGGTGTTGAATCAGGTACAGTGGCATTGCCCGTTAGCTTTTCACTATCTTTAATTACTTCAATTTTGTATGAATCACCTGGTGCTGGTAATACATTTGAACTATAAGTTCCGTTATTTTCATTAATTAATGTATCTAATAATATGCTGTTGCTGTAAAGCATAACAATAGCATCATTTATATATGAGGGGTCTTTACTTAAAATACCCATTGTCCGTCCTACATGAACACGTATTGCGCTATCAGTATTAATTATTGACTGACAATACAATTTCGACTTACTCTCAGGTAATAGATCATCACGGATTTTTTTGCAGGAAGTTGCTAGCAATACCAAAATCAAAATTGCAAGAAGACTGATTTCTTTCATAAATGATATTCCGCTATTAAGTGTAAAAAGATTCCTCAAAAGCTAACTATTAAAATGAGTGTTTATAAACCCGGCTTAAGTGCTATTACAATGTGTTTGAAAGCAGATAAGCATATGTAAAAACATTACAATAATAATTAGCTTTTGAAGAAACCTAATTAACAAATTGTTTACCAAGCAACAGCGCAAGGTATTCCGCAACAGCCACCGGGCAAAGCGGCAGTTATGTTAAAACTAATTGGCTTGGTACCCCAACCATAGTAGCCATTGTAAGGAGCTGTTACAATAGAATAAAGAAAACTATTGGGAACAGGCACTCCTGTAAATGGATTAAATGTTAAAGTTGCATTGCTTGCAGAAGGCAAAAATGTATAAGTTGAGAAATCATTATATATGCCATTAGTTGATGTATATGGTCCATACCATATCTGGCTCCAATCCAAATGAAGACTTGCAGGACCGTTGATGGTTTCTTCGCCCCAATATTGAACCCATCTGTTCGGGAATTTCTTTTGTTGGGAATTAGTGTGTATTGTTAAGGGATAACCTTGAATCATTTCTGAATAATTTAATCCTTGAGTACTTCCAGCGGTTTTAATTGTATAGGTCGCATCAAGACTTGCCCTGCAAGATCCACTTGTTTGCCATCCTGAGGGCATGTAAGCAGTATAAGTACCGGACAAAACACTTTTTATATTGGAGTTTGAAGATTCTGAGAGAGTGTTAGCTTAACTGTGTAAACGAGATGGCAGGTAGTGTTCAATCAACTGCGTAAAGGTTAAATTTTAATTCCACATTTTTCTTGTCCAAAGATATTGATAAATTGCAGTAGCAT